>DDOT01000044.1 GCA_002341815.1 Thiobacillus sp. UBA2487
AGTGAGGGCGCGCGTCAATTCATGAAATGATCGGGCTAACCGGCGAGAAAACAGGATGAACAGATCGGGGCTGGACGTCCGCCACTTTTTGTGCGATTTTAGCAGTCTATCGTCCCCTGCCCGCTCGTCTATGCCATGAACGAATACACCACCCTCGCTGCCGTTGATTTAGGGTCCAACAGTTTCAAGCTGCAAGTTGTCCGCGTGGTCGATGACCAACTCTATTCACTGGACACCTTGAAAGAACCCGTTCGCTTGAGCGCCGGATTGGACAACGATCATCAACTGGATGCCGCATCACAAACCCGTGCTTTGGCATGCTTGAGCCGCTTTAACGAACGTTTGCGCGGTTTGCCACAAGGGGCCGTACGCTGCGTTGGTACCAGCGCCTTACGCCAAGCCTGCAACGCGCAAGCGTTTCTCAAACTGGCCGAAGCCACCCTGGGCTACCCCATCGAAATCATTGCCGGACGAGAAGAGGCCCGACTGGTATACATTGGTGTGGTGCATAGTTTACCTGCAGTCACTCACCCGCGGCTCATCATCGATATTGGCGGCGGTTCAACCGAATGTGTCATTGGCAACGGCATGACACCCGACGTGATGGAAAGCCTGCATTTGGGTTGTGTCGTCTACACCCAGCGCTTTTTTGCTGACGGACAAATCACCCGACACAATCTGCTCGCAGCCGAAATCACCGCACGCACCGAAGCGCAAACCATTGCCGGCGCTTACACCGGCAAGTGGACTGAAGCCGTTGGTTCCAGCGGAACGGCCCGCATTATCAGCGATGTTCTGGTACAAAACGGCTGGGCTAAACAAGGGATTACCCGCGAGGGTTTAGACCGGCTAAAAGAGGCCATGCTGCAATGCGGCCACCAAAACCGCCTTGATCTGGCGGGTATGAAAGCCGATCGCAAACCCGTATTTGCCGGTGGCGTGGCGATTATGAGCGGCCTGTTTGCCGAATTTGGCATTGAGCAAATGACGGTGGCAGATGGCGCATTGCGTGAAGGCGTGCTTTGGGATTTACTTGGCCGCTTTCACCATCACGATATGCGCAGCGCAACCACCACCCAATTCATGCGCCGGTATCATGTCGACGGGAAACAGGCCAAACGGGTGGTTGATCTGGCACTGCAACTGTTTAGCCAAGCGGCCAATCAATTGGGCGTAGACGATGCCGATCGAACAGAATGTACCTGCCACTTGCAATGGGCTGCCCAACTTCATGAAATCGGCTTGTCGATAGCGCATTCAGGTTACCATAAGCATGGTGCGTATATCCTTGCCAATGCGGACATGCCGGGTTTCTCGCAAAAAGATCAATCGCGTATTTCCATGCTGGTTAAAATGCAACGCGGCGGTCTGGACAAACTGATTGGCCAAGTCAGATGGGGCAGCCTGATGCACGCTATGGTGTTATCACTACGTTTGGCTGTGCTGTTTTATCGCAGCCGCAGCGATTTGAGTCAAAATTTCAACCCTTACCTCGAATTTGATCAAGATAGCGCGAAAATACGACTACCCGCCACATGGCTGGATGCCAATCCGCTGACCGCCGCTGCGCTGGCAGAAGAAGACCGTGGCTGGAAACAAGTCGGCGTTCGCCTGACCATTCATCGACTGGTCACCGACCCGGCATAGTCACCCTATCATCCCGTCAGGACGGTGGATTGTGACCTGACGTTCTGAATAAAATTTGACACGTTATTTCGGTCCGGATCAAGACATGCCTCCGGCAAGGAAACCTGAATGAATACAAACCCCACATCCAGCAACACCACCATTATTTGGGACCTGCCCACCCGCCTGTTTCATTGGGGCCTGGTGGCCGGCATTACCACCTGCTGGATCAGCGCCAGTTGGCTGGACAATGCCATGACCCTGCATATCTGGGCAGGTTATTTCACCCTGAGCCTGCTGCTGTTTCGTATGATGTGGGGATTTGTCGGCAGCGAAACCGCGCGGTTTAGCCATTTTTTACGAATGCCCAAGCATGTCATCAGCTACGCCAGCACCCTTACTCTCCGTCAGCCAAGCAAACACCCCGGACATAATCCGCTGGGCGGCTGGTCAGTCATCATTTTGCTGGCTGCCAGCTTGTTCATGGCGATCACCGGATTATTTGCCAACGATCAGGTCAGCACATGGGGTCCGTTGGCACACCGGGTAACGGATGATCTGAGCGACCGCATCACCGATTGGCACCGCACCGGTTTCGACATTCTCACGGCAGTTATCGGTCTGCATCTGACCGCCATCGCATTTTATCGATTTTACAAGCAGGATAACCTGATTCTCCCCATGATCACCGGAAAATCAACTGCGCCGTCCATGCGACCCATGGTTCGCGTTGGCAATCTACGGGCGTTGCTGATGTATGTTATCAGTACGGGCATCGTGGCCGCTGTGGTACTGGCAGGATAAATGCTTATGGGTGTTGGGCCATATCATGCGCCATTTGCACCATTTGCTGATCGCTGGATGGTTCGCCGGTCATCCACGAAACCAGACTGGAGGCGGCAAACGAAGCGGCTGATGCAATCACGAACACCATCACCCCGCGCGTAAAACCCGCGGAAATGCCTTGTTCTTCAAAATAGCGCCGCAACCACCATGCCGTCACAAAGAACACCACGGTTGATATGAAAAAATCAAGCAACACGGCAATTACCCCAAATTAATGTGGAACACCGCGAAATTGCTGATGGCAGGATTTACAACTGGCCTCAACTGCAGCAAACGGGGCTTTAACAGCATCCAACTGGTTCTGTTTGGCTGCCACATCCAGCGCGGCAACCGCATCAATAAACTTCTGCTGGGCCGCACGAAAATCGGCCGGTTTGCTCCAAACCTCTGATTTGGCACGGGTGGGCGGATAATTGCTGTCAGGGGTAAAATACGGCCAAGGCTGGGTACTTAACGTCTTTAACTGATCGGCCAGTTGGGTAAACTGAGCGGGATCATAATCATTGCGACCGCGCACCACCAATCCCATTGGTTCCAGCGTACGCAACATTTTCTTAAAAATCACCTGACGGTGCGTAACCGGTTGACCTGGGTGTGTATCTGCGCCATTGCTGCAACCCGTCAATGTTACCAACCCCACCCACAACGCCCCCGTCAGACCAACCCGCACACCCAATCGCCTTTGCTTCATTGTCACACCTACCATTTATTAATGCCGATTTAACACAACATACGCATCAAAATACGATGTCGAAGATGAAATCTTAACGCGCGAAGCATACCAGCCCGGGCCTGCTTCCGCCAGTTATTTCCATCGTCATTCTGCATCGAATGCACTGACCGGGCACTGACAATACCAATTGACGATACTGCCATTCAAATTTAACGCAAAATCCAGTAAAATAAGGTCTTCAGTCTATTTTGGAGATGTCATCATGCCCATTTATGCCTACAAGTGTACGCAATGCGGTCACGCCGAAGACGTCATGCAAAAAATGAGTGACGCAGAATTAACGGTTTGCCCGCAATGCGGTCAAGCGACGTTCGGCAAACAAGTAACCGCCGCCGGCTTCCAGCTCAAAGGTAACGGTTATTACGCAACCGACTTCAAAAACAAGCCGGCCGAAACCCCGGCGTGTGGTACTGGCGCTTGTCCGGCCTGTGCGGCCTGATTGCCAACCGGCATGAAACGTTATTTCATCACCGGATTATTGCTGTGGGTGCCTCTGGGGATCACGCTGTATGCGCTGAGCACCATCATTGGCACCCTCGATCAAAGTTTATTGTTGTTACCCGCGCAATGGCGGCCTGAAGCCTGGCTTGGCTTCCGAATTCCAGGGCTGGGCGTCTTGCTGATGATGGCCGTGATATTCCTGTCTGGTCTTGTCATGACCAACGTTATCGGCCAACGCCTGGTGGAATGGTGGGAAATGCTGTTATCGCGCATTCCTGTCGTCAAATCCATTTATTACAGCGTCAAGCAGGTATCTGATTCTTTACTCTCTGGCAGTGGCAATGCGTTTCGTCAAGTCCTGCTGGTGCGTTACCCGCATCCGGACAGTTGGTCCATTGCCTTTCAAACCAACATCCCCGATGAAGTGGCCGCACATTTGCCGGACGAGCACATCGCTGTGTTTATCCCTACCACACCAAGTCCGGTCAACGGATTTTACTTTTTCGTGCGGCGCGCTGATACGCAAGTGCTCGACATGAGCGTTGATGACGCGTTCAAATATATCGTTTCCATGGGAGTGGTCAGCTCCCCAGAAAAAATCCCACACTCTCATCATTAAATCAGGTTCTTATGCGTACTCATTACTGCGGCGCGCTCAATAGCGCCCATCTGGAGCAAATTGTCACCGTGGTTGGCTGGGCACATCGCCGACGTGACCATGGTGGTGTCATTTTCATCGACCTGCGCGATCGCGAAGGCATGCTGCAAGTCGTCGCGGATCCCGACCGACACGCCAGCTTTGCCAACGCCGAACAAACTCGCAGCGAATATGTACTCAGAATTACCGGCAAAATCCGCATGCGTCCGGAAGGCACGCGCAATGCCAATCTACCGACCGGGGATATTGAGCTGCTGGCTCACGAGATTGAAATCCTGAATGCCTCTGCAACGCCACCGTTTCAAATGGATGACGACAACCTGTCCGAAAACGTGCGCCTCACCTATCGCTACCTTGACCTGCGCCGTCCCGTCATGCAGAACAACCTGAAATTGCGCTATCGGGTCAGCAAAACCCTGCGTGATTATCTGGACCAGCATGGCTTCATCGAAGTCGAAACCCCCATGCTTACCCGCTCGACACCTGAGGGCGCGCGTGACTACCTGGTACCCTCGCGTGTGCATGCCGGTCAATTTTACGCGTTGCCACAATCACCACAACTATTCAAACAGTTATTGATGGTATCGGGGTTTGATCGTTACTTTCAGATCACCAAATGCTTCCGTGACGAAGACTTGCGCGCCGACCGTCAGCCTGAATTTACCCAGGTGGATATTGAAACCTCGTTCATGAATGAAGAAGACATCATGACCTTGGTGGAAAACATGATTCGCGACCTGTTTACCCAGGTCATGCACGTTGATCTGCCTAATCCTTTCCCGCGCATGACATGGCATGACGCCATGCATCGCTATGGCTCCGACAAGCCTGATCTGCGTATTCCACTTGAATTCACCGAGCTCACCGATCTGATGAAAACGGTAGAATTCAAGGTATTCCGCTCGGCAGCCGACCTGTCTGACGGACGGGTAGTGGCGCTACGCGTCCCCGGCGGAGCGGGTTTGTCGCGCAAGGAGATTGACGACCTGACCGACTTCGTCAAAATTTACGGTGCAAAAGGGTTGGCGTGGATCAAGGTTAACGATGTCAATCAACTTAACGAAGCCGGTCTACAATCACCGATCGTCAAATTCTTGCCGGAACCCGTGCTGGCAGAAATCATGACGCGTAGCGGCGCACAGAATGGCGACCTGCTGTTTTTCGGCGCCGACAAACGCAAGGTGGTTAACGATGCCATCGGCGCACTGCGTCTGAAAGTCGGCACCTTGCAAGGTGACTGGCGGCCACTGTGGGTGGTCGATTTCCCCATGTTTGACTACAACGAAGACGAAAAACGCTGGGATGCACTGCATCACCCGTTTACCTCACCCAAACCCGGTCACGAAACCTTGTTGGAAAGCGACCCCGGCGCCGCGCTGTCGCGCGCGTATGACATGGTGCTCAACGGTTGGGAAATCGGCGGAGGATCGATACGTATTCACCAACAACAGGTACAGGACCATGTGTTCCGCGCCTTGGGCATCAACGAAGAACAGGCCCGCGAAAAATTCGGCTTCCTGCTCGATGCCCTGCAATTCGGTGCGCCGCCGCACGGTGGTCTGGCGTTCGGACTGGACCGTTTGGTCGCACTCATGACCGGCGCCGACTCCATTCGCGATGTGATCGCTTTCCCCAAAACCCAACGGGCCAACGATTTGATGGTACAAGCCCCCAACACCGTGGACGAACGCCAATTACGCGATTTGCACGTGCGGGTTCGTTCGGCGGATCCTTTGAAAAACTAACCAGTTACGCGACAGCACCCCGCTCTGAACGGGGGGTGTCGCGCTGTTGGGTCAATGGGCAACAGCGAATCTGACGCGACCATCCGGCCCCACCGTGCCCAGCATATTCAGCACACCAAACAAGCGCTTATCTTCTGTCCACACCTCGCCTTGCCATTGCAAACCACGGCCATTCTGCCAATCGCCTTGACCTTGGATGTGCACGGGGCCTTGTAAATCATGTAGGGTAAAGTGCTGCATCTGCCCTTTCCCTTGTCCGCTGACCCGCCAACTACCCAGCGGATTAACCGGCGCAGCGGCAACCCCGGCATCCAGCCAATCAATCTGCCATTGCCCGCGCGTTTGGCGTCCCACCTGTATATCGCTGGCTGTAACATGCAGTTGCCCGCTTGGCTGCCATTTCATGGCCATTGGAGACAACAATGCCAAGACCCCCACTGGCATGTGCACATCAAACCGGGAAACGGAAATCTGCCCTGGACATAACTGCCACTCCGATACATGACCGTCTATCTGCATGTTTATGCCCAAGCAACCATGCCACAGTGTTGACGGCACAACCTGCCATCGCACTGGCGTCACCCCCAGCAATACGCCTTGGCCGTGCCACAGCGTACCTTGCGGTTGCACCAATAACGACAATTTGCCGCCCGGCAACGTCACCNNCCAACTGTTTAACAGAAAAGCCGGTGCGAACACCAGCAAAAACAGCATATACCCCACTATTTCCAGCCACAATCGCCGCATATCACGCGCCTCGACGCACAGTGGCTTGCACATGCACCCCATTCGTCTGGCGTACAATCTGACAAGCGCTTACAAACACATGATCATCGTGCTGCAAACTGGCAAGCCAGATCAGCCAGCGATTGAAGTCCACACCATCCATGCTGAATGATGCCTCCTGCGCATCGACAGATTGCATATTTTGCAGCGTCAACCCATGCGCTGCCGCAGAAGCGGTAAGCTGTTTCGACCAATCACCACCCGATGGGTCACGCGCGAGCGCATGACGCAAGTGGTCCATCTGTAAGGCATCCTGTTGCATCTGTGCCAGTTGTTGAAGCAAGACCGGTAACCGGGTTTGCAAACGTTCGCGCGCGCGTTGCGCCGGCAACCACACGCGGAACACTAACACCGCCAACAACACCATGACCGCCAAACTGCCTGATATCCATTGCTCGCGCGATGTGCGCCCTTGCCAATAACGCAAGCCTCGCGCTTTCCATTCATTCATCATGTACCCTTGCTGTTGGTTATGCCGGTTTGCACCCTGACAGGGGAGCCCCCATCACCATTGCGCCTTCCAACAGGTCGTCTATCACATCGCCCGCTCACAGGCCATCAACCCGTCTGTTCAATCGTATACACCACATTTTCACTGCTCTGTTGCATATCAACCGACGAAAATACGGATTGCAGAGCGGTCAGCAAGCCAGACGCCGCGCTGGCATTCGGCATTCGCAAGGTCAACGTCAACTCACCATCCGCATACCCAATCTGCTGCACACTGGCTGACGGCATTTGCGCCAACAAGGGGCTGACACGTGCCAACATCGGTATAAAATCAGTATCATTGGCAAGGCCCGCACCATGGCGCTGTTCGTTTAACAAGCGATGCATTTGCAATGGTGCATCAACCACATTGCTGACCTGCGGAAAATACTGATGAAATAGTGTCACCATATCTGCTTGCAAATGCTGGGCACGCAAACCCAATTGAATCCGGTCAACCACCGTTGCACCGAATTGCAGCACCAGCATGGTCAGTACGGCATACATCGCAGGGCGCAAACCGGCCAAATCGGCCCACCAATCCTGCTTACGCCGCACCGCCCCCAGCAAATCAAACCGCTCGTCCAGTCGCCCGTGGCGCCAATCCCACACGTCATCAAACTGGCAGCTCAGGCCGTTTAGCCAGCGACGAATCAGCGCCTGATCAGCCTGATGCGCATACACGTGCACAGCCTGCGTTGGCGTGTCACGCAATGCCAGTTGCAGCGCCAACGGCGTTTGCTCGCCATTGTCATCCAGCACCACGCCCGCACAATCTGCCGTGCGCAGGA
>DDOT01000042.1:0-6497 GCA_002341815.1 Thiobacillus sp. UBA2487
CGAAATTGTCATCAAGGGACTGACGACTTCAGGACGCACTTTCCGGCCCAGTGATTGGGCCGAACGACTGTCCGGTTCACTATCAACCTTCGGCGAAGATCACCGGATGAACTACTCGCCATTTGTGCGCCCCATGACCATAGACGGCATCAAGTGCGTAATCGTTGAAAAGGCTCTGCAAAAAGAGCAACCTGCTACCTATGCGTTTCTTATGTCGTTTGCACGCGAAAATGAACTGCAAGTGGTTGATCAAACAGCGCAAATTACTGACGCACCAGCCAAATAAGCAACAGCACCGCTAAGAAAGCGCCCACTGATTCCCACCGGGTCACAACGAGCGCGTTGTCGGGATGAGATGCAAGGCGCGATTTGATCTGCGTGATCATCACGCGAATTCATGAAAAGATCGGGCTAAACCACGCAGCAATCAAGCAAAATTCAAATAGCGGGGAATGCCTGCAGACATGACGCAAAACAACCAACCAGACCTCTTTCATATTTCATATCGAAAGAAGGCCGGTCGTTGCCAGAGGAATTATTGTGGCATGGCCTTGACGGCTGCAGACAGGCGGCTTTTATGACGGGCAGCCTTGTTTTTGTGGATGATGTTTTTATCTGCGATACGATCAATCACGCCCATCGAAACCGAGAACGTGGTTTTGGCTTGGTTCTTGTCACCAGCCATCACTGCTTTACGAACCGCTTTAATGGCGGTGCGCAGCACAGAACGCATGGCAGCGTTACGGGCTCGCAGTTTATCGTTTTGTCTGGCGCGCTTGGCAGCTTGTGCGCTGTTGGCCATTGGTCACTCCTGTAAATTCAGTCGGGTTAAACCACGGATTATGTCATTCAACAGCTAAATAGGCAAGCTTTTTCAAGCATCCCGTTTCAGCAAAACCAAACCGCCCATATACGCCCGCAATACTTCTGGAATAACCACACTCCCATCAGCTTGCTGGAAGTTTTCCAACACGGCCACCAATGCACGTCCAACCGCCAAACCAGAGCCGTTTAGGGTATGAACCAGTTCATTTTTGCCTTGTTCGTTACGGTATCTGGCTTGCATACGGCGCGCCTGAAAACTGCCAAAACTGCTACAAGATGAAATTTCGCGATATGTGTTTTGTGCCGGCAACCAAACTTCCAGGTCATAGGTGCGCTGCGAGGAAAATCCCATGTCGCGCGTGCACAAGGCCATCTTGCGATACGGCAATTCCAGCAAACGCAGAACGGCTTCCGCATGGCCGGTTAATTCCTCAAGCGCAGCGTCACTTTGCTCCGGTTCGACAATCTGCACCAACTCTACCTTGTCGAATTGGTGTTGGCGTATCATTCCACGGGTATCTCGACCATAAGCACCAGCCTCTGAGCGAAAACAAGGCGTGTGCGCCACAAAGCGCAATGGCAAGGCATCACGCGCTAAAATCTGTTCACGCACCATGTTGGTTACTGGCACCTCAGCGGTTGGAATCAGATACATTTGCTCAAGCCCGGCACGCGGCACAGCAAACAAATCCTCCTCAAACTTCGGCAACTGCCCTGTCCCATGCATGGCCTGCGCATTCACCAAATAAGGCACATACACTTCGGTATAACCATGCTGTGCGGTATGGGTATCAAGCATGAATTGCGCCAGTGCGCGATGCAGGCGCGCCATTCCACCGCGCAGCAACGAAAAACGCGCGCCCGCCACTTTGGCGGCGGTTTCAAAATCCAGCCCCAGCGGCGTCCCCACGTCCACATGATCGTTAACAGCAAAATCAAAAACTCGCGGCATTCCCCAACGCGCAACCTCCACATTGTCCGCCTCTGACCCACCGACAGGCACAGCAGGATCAGGTAAATTGGGTATACCAGACAAAAGCGTATTCATATCAGCCTGAATTTTCGCCAAAGCCAACTCATCTGCAGCCAATGCCTCGCCTAACGAAGCCACTTCAGCCATGATAGGCGCGACATCTTCGCCACGCGCCTTGGCTGCACCAATCGCCTTGGATGTGCTGTTACGCTTGGCCTGTAAGGCTTGGGTACGCGTCTGAATGGCCTTTCTTTCACCCTCAAGCCGGGTAAACAACTGCACATCTAATACATACCCACGGGTTGCCAAACGTTTGGCAACCGCTTCAGCATCATTACGCAACAACTGAATATCAAGCATAAATACTGTCCATTATGAATGAGCCGAACGAGTTAGACGTGCATAAAAAATCGCGGCCATAAAAAAAATCACCGTTAGCAAAACTTCAAGCCCGGCCAAGCGCTGCGACAAACCGTGGTCTGACCATGCGCGCACCGCACCTTCCGCAAAATACAGCAAAATCATCAGAGAAGACCATTGATAGGTATAACGCTTGCCATGCAAGATTCCAAACAGGGGAAACATTAACGGAATTACCTTAAAAATCAGAGCCGATCCCCCTGGTCGCAATGGTGCGAGCCAACCTTCCCACAACACGGACAACATAATCAAACCGATCAGGCTAACTGACGCTGTCCATTGCAACACATCAACGCGCTTCAAGACCATGCCCCAATCAATCGTTGCGCCGCCAGTGCAAGCCGTCGTCCTTGTGCAAACGCGAGCTTGCGCTCGACGTCATCCAGTTGCGCGTTGGCGTTCGCACCAGCCACATGGGTTGCGCCATACGGCGACCCTCCGCTATGCGTTGTCGAAAGATCTGGTTCGCTAAACGGCAATCCGACAATCAACATACCATGATGCAGCAGTGGCAGCATCATCGATATCAACGTGCTTTCCTGACCGCCATGCTGCGAAGCGGTTGAGGTAAAAACAGATGCCGGTTTACCTGCAAGGCTGGCGCGCATCCATTCGCCACTGGTGGTATCAAGAAAATATTTAAGCGGCGCCGCCATATTACCAAAACGGGTCGGACTTCCCAATGCCAATCCGGCGCAGGCCGCCAAATCTTCCAATTCAACATAGGGTGCGCCAGCATCAGGCACTGACGGTTGAGTCACTTGTGTCTGCGGGGCCACGTCAGGCACTGTGCGCAGCCTGGCTTGCATGTCTGCTACTGACTCCACCCCACGGGCAATTGCCTGCGCCAACGCTCGGGTGGCGCCATGGCGACTGTAGTACAAAACCAGAATGTCACTCACGCAAGACTCCTCAACATTGACCAAACCGGCGTATTATACAGCCCAACCTATTCATTACCAGTGCATTCATCACGCAAATCATGTCCAGCGCCCTGCACAACCTTCCCGCCTTCTTGTTGTTGGTTGTCCGCCGCTTTTTGGCCGACAAATCCAACCAGACTGCTGCAAGCTTGACCTACACGTCATTGCTGGCCGTTGTGCCGCTCATCGCCTTGGGGTTGGGTATTATTTCTGCATTCCCGGCATTTGGCGGTCTGTCGGAAAACTTTCGTGCTTTTGTCTTGCAAAACATGATGCCAGCCACTGCCAGCCACGTTATCAGCACATATTTACTGCCATTTTCGCAAAACGCCGGCAAACTCACTGCCATTGGCACCATTACATTATCAGTGACAGCGCTGTTGATGATGCAAACCATTGAACATGCACTCAATGGCATTTGGCATGTGCGCCACAAACGGCCATGGGCACAACGCTTTATTATTTATTGGGCAGTGCTGACCCTAGGCCCGATCCTGATCGGCGGCAGCTTGTACGCGGCATCCTTTCTGGCCAGCCAAGCGCTGGGATACAGCCATCAAATCAGCCGGTTAAGTCTGTTTGGACTGAAAATTGTACCCGGCATGTTTACCGTCGCTGCACTGGCGTTTCTGTACCAAAGCGTCCCCTATCGTCATGTCCCCGCCAATCATGCGTGGATTGGCGGCGCAATCGGTGGGTTATGCTTTGAAAGCATGAAACTGTTATATTCGGATTACATCAGCCATTTTTCGTCTTACACCATGGTGTATGGTGCCTTCGCTGCCCTGCCGCTATTTCTGTTATGGGTATATCTATCATGGATGACCGTATTGATCGGCGCCACCATTACCGCCACCTTGCCGTATTATCACGCCCCGCATCTGGCAGCAGAACACCCGCCTGGACACGCCTTTACAGTTGTACTGCGCGTGTTGCGACGCTTGGCTCAAGCACAACAACAGGGAGAAATCGTCAGCCTGCAACAATTGGCTCAGGCCAGCCATGCCAACTGGGACGAATTGGACCATTTGCTTTTCACACTGGCGGACGCACACCTGATTTTACGCAGCGGCAAAGGTTGGGCCCTCGCCATGTCAGCAAACAACATTTCTGTCCGGCGGTTGTTTGACCAATTTGTCTACCATCCGTCCCGTCATGCATGGTCTATTGAACAACTGGTGGCAGAACCGACCACCAGTCTGACTGATTGGATGGCACAAAACACCCACTAAACGCACGTCATCCCTACAACAGCAACACCAGAATGCCTTGACTGCCATCATACTCAATTAACGTTCGACGCCCGATGCAAAACCTGACAACCGAACTAACCCGACATCGCAGCAGAACCCACGCCATTCGCGGCTTGCAACACCAAGGCATCAAACGCCTCTGCCGTCATCAAACCCGTTTCTGCCACAATCTCCCGTACCGGCCGACCTGATTTTTCGGACTGTTTGGCAATTTCAGCCGCTTTCGCGTAACCGATTTGTGTATTGAGCAAAGTCGCCAACCCCACACTGGCATGAACGAAGTCCGCGCAACGTTGGCGATTAACCACCAAACCCAACAGGTTTTTTTGTGTCGCTGCCCGCATTGCGTGAGTCAACCAGTCCATGGCGTCAAACAAGGCAGAACCCAAGGCTGGCATCATAACATTCAATTCCAGTTGACCGGCTTGTGTCATCAGGGCCACAGCATGATCTTGCCCCAACACCTGATAACAAACCTGGTTCAGCATTTCAAACATCACCGGATTAACCTTGCCCGGCATAATCGATGACCCTGGCTGCACTGCCGGCAAGGTGATTTCTCCCAGTCCCGTACGCGGACCCGACGCAAGCAAACGCAAATCATTGGCAATACGGGTTAATTCAAGTGCCAATGCCCGGATCGCTGCCGATAACGCCTGAAGATCATGCATGGATTGCATTTGCCCGGCCAAATTGGAACTGACAATCGGCTCACCCGTTAATTCAGCCAATTGGGCGGCCACCCGACGGGCGTAATCCGGCGATGTATTCAAACCGGTGCCGGCCGCCGACCCACCCAAACCGATTTCGCACAACAGGGGCCGAACCGCTGCCAGTTGTTGCCCCACCCGGCGCAAAACCCAAGCATAGGCGGCAAATTCGCGCCCGATCGTCGTGGGTACCGCATCCTGCAAATGGGTACGACCGCTTTTCACCGTATCAGACTCGCGCTCTGCAATGGCATTAAAGGCAGCGGCCATGGCATCAACCTCTTGAAGCAAACGCGGCAATTTAGCCAGCACTGCCAAACGAATGGCGGTTGGAATGGTATCGTTGGTGGATTGTCCCATGTTGACGTGATCATTGGGATTAACCGGTTGATAATCACCGCAGGCGCCACCCAATGCCACGTTCGCCAAATTGGCAATCACTTCATTGCTGTTCATGTTGTGACTGGTTCCTGCCCCCGCCTGAAACCGGTCCACGACAAACTGATCGAGAAACTCACCATTCAAAATTCGCTCACAAGCGGCTACAATGGCTTCACATCGCAACTGATCAAGCCAACCGGGTTGCAGGTTGGCACGCGCAGCGGCCAGTTTGATGGTGACGTGTGCCCGAACAAAATCAGTATCCGGCATACGTCCGGACACCGGAAAGTTATCCACTGCCCGAGCAGTTTGTATGCCATACCAAGCAGCGGCAGGAACCTTGTACTCGCCGAGCGAGTCTTTTTCAACACGATAGTTAGTCATTGTCATTTATCTTTCAATACCATTATTACCCACACGGAGTTTACATGTTCAAGCGCATTTTATTCGCCCTGCTGCTGACGTTGGCCTCATCGACCAGCATGGCTTTCAATTTTACAGATACCCAGGGCCATCAGCAAAATTTAGCGGATTATCGTGGCAAATGGGTTTTGGTTAATTTTTGGGCCACTTGGTGTCCGCCCTGTCGCGCTGAAATTCCGGATTTAATTGCCTTGCACAACCAATACCACAGCACCAAACTGGTGGTGATTGGTGTAGCCATGGATTATGATAATCCGACACAAGTGACACAATTTGCCAGAGAAATGCAAATAACCTACCCAATTGTATTGGGTAACAGCAAAATTTCACAACAAGTCGGTGATGTGCAAGGATTACCTACGTCTTATCTGTATAACCCGCAGGGCAAGATTGTCGCATATCAGGTTGGTGCGTTAACCCGTACGGCAGTTGAAAGCTACATCAACAAAAAACCGACGCAATAAAGGCATGAAAAAGCCCTCGGCAACCAATAGATGCCGAGGGCAATCAAGACACTTAACCCGATCATTTCATAAATTAACGCGTGCCCTCACTGGCCTTTTGTTTCATATTGAAATTTTATTCAATT
>DDOT01000042.1:6516-17432 GCA_002341815.1 Thiobacillus sp. UBA2487
ATAAAATTCCACTCTGTAACAAAATTCTGCGTGATCATCACGCGAATTCATGAAATGATCGAGTTAAAAAGTCGTGATCAATTCCTCAACGTATGTGCAGGAATTAATCGATGCTTTTTTAGAGCTGCTCAGCGTGATGCGCCAGGTAATCAGCCACCCCTTCAGGTGACGCATTCATGCCGGCATCCCCTTTGTTCCAACCGGCCGGACAAACTTCACCGTGTTCTTCGGTAAATTGCAACGCATCAATCATGCGCAGCATTTCATCCACATTACGACCCAGTGGCAAATCATTCACCACTTGATGACGCACGATACCGCCCTTGTCAATCAAGAATGAACCGCGCAATGCAACGCCGCCATCCAACTCGACATCGTATGCCTTGGCAATTTCATGCTTCACATCGGCGACCAGCGTATATTTGACTTGACCGATACCGCCCTTGTTCACAGGCGTATTTTTCCATGCCAAATGGGTAAATTGCGAATCAATCGAAACGCCAATGACCTCAACGCCACGCTGGGTAAATTCGGCCAAGCGGTGATCGAATGCAATCAATTCAGACGGGCAAACAAACGTGAAGTCGAGCGGATAGAAAAACACCACCACATATTTGCCGCGCGTAAATTCAGAAAATGTAATATCCTTGATTTCATTGTTACCAAGTACTGCTGTCGCAGTAAAATCAGGGGCGGGTTTACATACCAAAACAGCCATTTTTAACTCCTTGATGTCCGATAAACAAAGTATACCCATCAGACCGGTGGTGCAGTAACGATTCTTATTTAACCTTACTGATAAATCAACCATTATTGTCATCACCACGCCGTCTGCAAGCTGTTAGAATCTAACCGCCTCTTTTCATCTTGTCAAATTGCATGCACACCACTCCGTCCATTTCTTATCCAACCATCAGCCAGATCGCGTCCTGGATCATTGCATCCATCGGTTTACTCCTGGTTCTGTTGTTACATTTATTACCCGCATTGCTCACCGGGCTACTGGTTTACGAACTGGTACACCAAATTTCACCCGCCATTGATCGCCATTTACCCGGTCAACGCTCCCGATTTATCGCCATTGCCCTGCTGGCCATCGGCGCAATTCTTCTTATTGCCAGCGCCATCATCGGCTTACTGACATTTTTGAATTCAGATTCCGGTAATTTGTCGGCTTTGTTCGCGCGCATGGCGGAAATACTCGACAATACACGCAATGCTGTGCCAGCATGGGTTGCTGCGTACCTGCCTGCCGACGCCACCGCGGTACAACAAGCCGTTAGTGCCTGGTTACGCACACATGGCAGCGAGGTGCAACTGGCGGGTACTGAAATGGGGCGCTTGATGGTGCGCATGCTGATCGGCATGATCATTGGTGCACTGTTGTCGCTGCACGACATCAGCGCACCCACCGAGCGCTTACCACTGGCTACAGCGCTGGCCGAGCGCGTACAGCGTTTACGCTTGTCGTTCAGCCGTATCATTTTGGCTCAAGTACGTATTGCCACCATCAATACGGCTATTACCGGCATCTACTTGCTGGTATTGCTTCCGATGGCACACATCACCTTGCCATTGGTTAAAAGCATGCTGTTTATTACATTCATTGCAGGTTTGATCCCGGTTGTCGGCAATCTGATGTCCAATTCAATCATCATTATTGTCAGTTTGAGCCATTCATTAGGCATTGCCTTGGTTTCGTTGGGGTACTTGCTCATCATCCACAAGCTGGAATATTTCCTCAATGCACGCATTGTGGGCTCATCCATTCACGCTCGCGCATGGGAACTGCTCACCGCCATGTTGCTGATGGAAGCGGCATTCGGATTGAGTGGTTTGGTCGCAGCGCCTATTTATTATGCATGGCTGAAAGATGAACTGCATGCGCGCCGACTGATTTAGCCATGATGCGTGGCAAACGCATTCAAGGTATAATCGCGCCACTTTCCTTACAGGCTTGGCTGTCTTGAAACCTTTGCGTCCGGCACCCTCCACACCATTTCTACTGCTGTTTTTCGGTCTGTTGGCCGTGGTTTGGTTCGCAACCATCGGCCATAATGCGCTGGTGCGCCCCGATGAAGGACGCTATGCTGAAATTCCACGTGAAATGCTGGCCTCCGGCAACTGGGTTACCCCCCGTCTGGATGGTTTGAAATACTTTGAAAAACCGGCCTTACAGTATTGGGCCACAGCCGTTGCATATACCGCATTCGGTCAACACGAATGGACGGCACGCTTGTGGGCGGCACTTACCGGTTTTGCCGGCATTTTAGCCACATGGTTTACCGGTTATCGCCTGTGGGGCGGACGAGCAGGTTTTTTTTCGGCCAGCATTCTGGCGAGCAGCTTTCTGTATTTCGCAATCGGCCATATCAATATCCTGGATATGGGCGTGAGTTTTTTCATGAGCCTCAGCCTGATGGCGCTCATTCTGGCTCAGACTGAAACACACAAACGCTTCGGCTGGATGATGCTGTGCTGGGCCGCAATGGGACTATCCATGCTCAGCAAAGGCTTGATTGGCATTGCCTTGCCTGGTGCGGTATTAATGATTTACACCCTCATTCGGCGCGAATGGCGACTCTGGACCAAACTTCATTTGATATCAGGTCTCCTGCTGTTCTTGCTGATTGTTCTGCCTTGGTTTGTGTTGGTTGCGCGCGCCAATCCCGAATTTTTGTGGTTTTTTTTCATCCATGAACACTGGTTGCGTTTTTTAACGCCGATTGCCGGTCGTGTTCATCCTTGGTACACATTCATCGTGGTGGTATTGCTCGGCATATTGCCGTGGACCGGCACCTTGTTGCACAGCCTGAAAACACGTTTAACATCGGGTCAAACGACGTCAGGCCATTTTTCCCCTCTCACGATGCTGATGACCTGGGCAATCTTCATTTTTGTATTTTTCAGTATTTCTCATTCCAAACTGGTGCCCTACATCTTGCCAATTTTTCCGGCATTAGCACTCATTATGGGACAACAACTGGCCGAAATGGACGGACGTCAATTTGCGCGCCAGCTCTGGCCCGCTGCCCTGTTTGCCACTCTGATGCTGATAGCGACCCCTTTCGTCCCTCATATGGCGAGCGATCAAGTTCCTTTGGCCTTGTACCGAGGCTTTGCCGTGTACTTGGGTATCGGCGCATTCATCTGGTTACTGGCTATCTTGCGCGCCATGCAACTGGCTCGATGGGATAACATGCTGCATTCGGTAACCATTTTGACTTTCGGCAGTGTACTAATGGGGCAAATGGTGTATTTGGGATATGACAAGCTTTCACCAGCCAGTTCGGCTCGCCATTTGCTTCCTGCCATACAACCCTGGTTGCGGCCGAACACCCCGTTTTACAGCGTCGCCATGTACGAGCAAACCTTACCGCCCTACCTGCATCGCACCTTAACCTTGGTGGCACATCCCGATGAAATGGAATTTGGTATTCAACAAGAACCCGACAAATGGATTCCAACCGTCAAGCAATTTGAAGCCGTTTGGCCTCGGCAAGCGTATGCCATGGCGGTCATGTCACCTGACGAGTATAAAAAATTACATCAAGATGGCCTGCCCATGCAAATCATTACCCAAGACACACGGCGAGTGGTTGTTGTCACGCCGCAGGAGCGCCAACCATGAGTTGGGTTAGCTGGTTACTGCTGTTAACCGGGGTGTTTCTTAACGCAGCGGCACAATTACTGCTAAAAGCGGGCACCCGTACTATTGGTGAATTTGTGTTTACACTGAACAACATACTGCCGATAGGCTGGCAATTAGCCACCGAGCCGCATATCTTGGGCGGACTCACCTGTTATGTGGTGAGCTTGATTGCCTGGATCATGGTTTTGTCACGGGTTGAAGTCAGCCTGGCTTACCCCATGGTGTCATTCGGTTACATTGTAACTGCCGTGGCATCATGGCTGTTGTTTGGTGAAGCCTTAACCCTCACCCGCATCGCCGGCATTCTGGTCATCATGTTTGGGGTTTTCCTCATTACCCGCAGCTAACGCCTGACATGATCACCATTACCTCACGATTCCGCTGAAAGTACTCCCATGAACATTCTGCCTTTCACCCGCCCGAGCATCGACGAGGCCACCATTGAATCCGTCAATACTGTGTTACGTTCCGGCTGGCTGACCAGCGGTCCAAACGTTCAAGCATTGGAACGTGAAATCAGCACCCTGATGAATAACCGCCCGGCACGATGCTTGAATTCAGGTACCGCAGCGTTGGAAATTGCGCTTGATCTGCTGGATATCGGCCCCGGAGATGAAGTCATTACCTGCCCGATGTCATGGGTAGCAACGGCAAATGTGATTGTATTGGCTGGTGCCACGCCGGTATTTGTTGATATCGACCCTGTCACCCGCAATATCGATCTCAGCAAAATTGAGGCTGTCATTACCCCTCGTACCAAAGCCATCATTCCGGTTGATCTGGCCGGTTTGCCGGTTGATCGGGATGCGCTGTACGATATTGCCGGTCGCCATGGCCTGCGGGTGATAGAAGACGCCTGCCAATCGTTTGGTTCCAGTTGGAAGGGCAAACCCATTGGTAGTTTTGGTGATCTGGTTGCATTCAGCTTTCACGCCAACAAAAACATCACGACCGGAGAAGGCGGTTGTCTGGTTTTGCCCGATGCCAACATGACCAGTCTGTGCGAACGTCTGCGCTTGCAAGGCGTGGTACGCCAGCCCGATGGCAGTATGGAAGTTGATGTGGCCGGTGGCAAATTCAACCTGACCGATATAGCAGCCGCAATCGGACTCGGCCAGCTACCTCATCTTACCGAATTCACCGAGCGGCGACGCCACTTGGCGCGTTGTTACTTTGATAGTTTAGGTAACAACAGTGGTTTTGGACTGCCAGTAGCCAATTTTGAAGACAGCAATTGGCATATGTTTCAGTTGATTTTACCCTTGGCGGTTATGCGTTTTGGCCGCGGCGAATTCATTGCCCGAATGCGGGAACGTGGCTTTGCCTTAGGCGTACATTACCCGGCCATTCATCTGTTCAAGCTATATCGTGGCATGGGACACCATGACGGTGAGTTCCCCCATGCCGAAACCATCGGCGCCGGAACGANNGAACGATTACCCTGCCTTTGTTTCCCGCCATGTCCGACCACGATGTCGAACGGGTTTGCCATGCATTACACCTTACCCTGAAAGAAGCCTGCATATGACCGCCGTGCAACTCTCTGTCGTCATTCCGGTTTACAACGAAGAGCAAGGATTGGCGGTATTATTTGAACGTTTGTACCCTGCACTTGACGCACTCAATCTGCGCTATGAAATCCTGTTTATAAATGACGGCAGTCGTGACCGCTCGGCGGCCCTGCTGCGCGAGCAATTTCAGAAAAGACCCGATGTCACTCGGGTGGTGTTGCTGGCAGGCAACTTCGGCCAACACATGGCGATTCTGTCTGGTTTCGCCAATTGCAAGGGCGAAAGAATCGTCACCCTGGATGCAGATCTGCAAAACCCGCCTGAAGAAATTCGCAAATTGCTGGCGAAAATGGATGAAGGATACGACTACGTTGGCGGTGTGCGGCAACAACGCCAAGATGTGTCTTGGCGACGCCACGCCTCATGGGCGATGAATCGCTTGCGTGAAAAAATCACCAATGTCGTCATGAGCGACCAAGGCTGCATGCTGCGCGCCTATAGTCACGACATTATCAATGCTATCAACCACAGTCATGAAGCCAACACCTTTATTCCGGCGCTGGCTTACACCTATTCGCGCAATCCGGGGGAAGTAGAAGTTGCCCACGAAGAACGCGCTGCCGGTGAATCGAAATACTCGTTGTACAATCTGATCCGTCTGAATTTCGACCTGGTTACCGGTTTTTCCGTGGTTCCCTTGCAAATTTTCTCATTGGTCGGCGTTGGATTGTCCTTGTTATCCGCTTTGTTTGTGCTGTATTTGGCCTTGCGTCGAATTTTTCTTGGACCGGAAGTCGATGGCGTATTCACCCTGTTCGGCATTCTGTTTTTTCTGATCGGGGTCATTTTATTCGGCATCGGCTTATTGGGTGAATATGTGGGACGAATTTACCAACAAGTGCGGCAGCGGCCACGTTACTTGATCGACACCATTCTGCAACAGGGGAATAATCCATGAAAGCGGTGGTTTTTGCGTATCACAATGTAGGCGTACGCTGTTTATCGGTGCTATTGGATGCCGGTGTGGCTATTTCGCTGGTGATTACCCACCACGATGCGCCCGGGGAAAATATCTGGTTTGACAGCGTCATTGAACTCTGTCATCGCCAAGGTTTGACCTGGATTGCCCCTGATGACGCCAACGCTCCCGAGATCATCAGCCAGATTGCAGCTTGTCAACCGGATATCATCTTTTCGTTTTATTACCGCCAGATGCTCGGGGCTTCCATTCTCGCACTACCAACGCTCGGCGCGCTCAACATGCACGGCTCATTACTGCCTAAATACCGCGGACGAGTTCCCGTGAATTGGGCGATTATCCATGGCGAGCGTGAAACAGGCGCTACTTTGCATTACATGGTCGAAAAACCGGATGCCGGTGCGATTGTCGAACAAGTTGCCGTACCGATCTTGGGCGACGATCTGGCAATTGATGTGTTTCATAAAGTCGTCTGTGCCGCCGAATTAGCGCTGTATCGCGCCTTGCCCGACATCATGACAGGCAAGGTCAATGGTCACATGCCCGATTTATCGACCGGCAGTTATTTTGGCGGGCGTCGCCCTGAACACGGATTAATCGATTGGCAACAACCTGCCCAAGCCATTCACAACCTGATTCGTGCGGTTGCCCCTCCCTATCCCGCCGCATTTTGTACCTTGATGGACAAACCGTTACGTGTTTTACGCAGCAAATTACGTCCGGACATGCATGCGCCGCATGCCAAATCATCATTTTTTTGCGATAATCACGGTTGCTATGCCGTATGTGGCGATGGCAGGATCTTGCAATTGCTGGATTGGGAATGGGATGGACACAAACCATCACTCGCCGATTGGCAAAGGCTGACCGATGGACGCCCCATCTCTCTCCGGCAACCCCTTAATTCTTAATGAGACGCTCATGAAAAAAATCCTGATTCTCGGTGTCAATGGTTTCATTGGCCATCATTTGTCAAAACGCATCCTGGAAACCACCGATTGGGAAATTTATGGTATGGACATGATGCGCGACAAGATCACCGAGTTCGCTGATCATCCGCGTTTTCATTTTTTTGAAGGTGACATCACCATCAACAAGGAATGGATCGAATACCATGTAAAAAAATGTGACGTCATTCTGCCTTTGGTAGCGATTGCCACACCAGCAACCTATGTCAACGACCCGTTAAGGGTTTTTGAACTGGATTTTGAGGCCAACTTGCCGATCGTTCGTCAGTGCGTCAAATATCGCAAACGGATTTTGTTCCCGTCTACCTCGGAAGTCTACGGCATGTGCCACGACGAACAGTTTGATCCCGAGAATTCCGAGCTGATTCTTGGTCCCATCAACAAACCGCGCTGGATTTATTCATGCAGCAAACAACTCATGGATCGCGTAATTTGGGCGTATGGCATGAAGGGTGAGCTTGATTTCACACTATTCCGCCCCTTCAACTGGATTGGTGCCGGACTTGACAGCATCCACACCCCAAAAGAAGGCAGTTCGCGCGTTATCACCCAATTTCTCGGTCATATCGTGCGTGGTGAAGACATCAAACTGGTGGATGGCGGGCAACAAAAACGTGCCTTTACCTACATCGCCGATGGCATTTCCGCCATGATGAAAATCATCGACAACAAAGATGGCATAGCGTCCGGCAAGATCTATAATATTGGCAATCCGGGCAACAATCACTCCATTCGTGAACTGGCACACATGATGCTGGACATGGCGCAAAAGTATCCCGAATACCGGGATAGCGCAGCCCATGTTCACATCGTTGAAACCACAGCCGATGCTTACTATGGCAAAGGCTACCAAGACGTACAAAACCGGGTACCCAAAATCACCAACACCATGCAAGACCTGGATTGGCAACCCGAGTACACCATGCAACAGGCACTGGAAGCCGTGTTTGAAGCATATCGTGGCCAAGTCGCCAGCGCACGCGCGCTGATGGACTAAGCCAAAGTATTACGCAGCAACTGCCGATGAAGGTTCTCGCGTTAAAAATCGACGTTGATACTTGGCGCGGCACCAAGCAAGGTGTGCCGCGTCTGATCGAACTGCTCAAACGCCATGCTGCCGGTGCTACCTTTCTGTTCAGTCTGGGCCCCGACCATACCGGACGCGCCATCAAACGCGTGTTTCGTCCGGGTTTCATGCAAAAAGTCTCGCGCACCTCGGTATTGGAACACTATGGCCTGCAAACCCTGTTGTTCGGCACCTTGCTGCCCGGACCGCATATCGCTCGCAGTTGCGCCGACATTCTGCGTAAAACCCGGCAAGCCGGTTTTGAAACCGGCATTCACACCTGGGACCATATCAAGTGGCAAGACTATGTGGCCAACAAACCCGCTGCATGGACCCGCACCGAAATGCGCAAGGCTTACGATGCTTATCGTGAGATTTTTGACGATTCTGCGCCAACTCACGGCGCGGCAGGTTGGCAAATCAACGAAACCACCTTACGCCAAGAAACCGAATGGGGCATGCGCTATGCGGCGGATACCCGCGGCACGCACCCGTTCATCCCTGTATTACAGGATGGGTCTATCGCCTGTCCGCAACTGCCTGGCACCTTGCCCACACTGGATGAACTGATCGGCGTGGATGACATCACCGCCGACAATGTCGCCGATCATCTGTTATCACTTACCCAAGCCGAACCCGCATTCGGGCACGTCTTTACCTTGCATGCAGAACTTGAAGGCATGAAACTTGCTGCGGTGTTTGAACGATTGTTGCAAGGTTGGCAAAAACAAGGCTACCAACTGGTCAGTCTTGCCGATTATTACGCCCGTTTTAATCCGGCCGAACTACCACGCGGGCGGGTTATCATGGGCAGTATTGCAGGCCGTTCGGGTGTACTGGCGCTACAGGCGCCAGAAGACCATTCGGCGTTACAGGCCCCCGAAGAAACGATCTCATCACAAATACCAACCCCGGCACACTGACCCCATCAAAACGCCCTGTCATGTATGTCATCCCCCCATCACTTGACCTGCCATGAATAGCCGTCATCCCGTATTTCCACTAACCTGGGTCGTAATGTTAGCCGCTGCATGGCTCATTCCCGGTTTGACAGGACATGATCCATGGAAACAGGATGAAACCTATATCTTTGGCATCGTCATGCACATGCAAAACACGGGGGATTGGATCGTACCGGTGAATNNGTGAATGCCGGACAAGCGTTCATGGAAAAACCGCCTTTGTATTATTGGCTGGCGAGCGCTTTATCCTGGTTATGCAAAGATTATCTGACGTTACCGGATGGCGCACGCCTTGCATCGGGCGTATTTTCCCTGCTAACCCTGATTTTTACCGGCATGACCGGTCGATTGGCCTGGGGAATGGGCTATGGCAGGTTGGCAGTGGTAACCATGATCGCCTGTTTTGGCCTGCTGTATGAAAGCCACTACATGATCACTGACGTGCCTATGCTAACCGGTTATGCCATCGCCACTTATGGCGCATTACTCGGACGCAAGTCACCCATCAGCGGAGGAATCTGGCTGGGCACCGGCGCTGGCATCGGTTTTTTGGCAAAAGGCTTGCTGGTACCGGGTACACTGGGCGTAACCCTGTTATTGTTACCGTTGTTATTTCAGCCATGGCGCAATCAGAACTTCGCCAAAACCCTGGGAATCGCCTTGATCGCTGCCCTGCCATGGCTTCTGATCTGGCCAATCGCACTGTGGTTACGTTCGCATGAACTGTTTTATGAATGGTTCTGGCTGAACAACGTCGGGCGCTTCCTCGGTTTTTCCGTACCGCAATTGGGCGCCCAAAGCTCAACCGAATTCTGGCCACGCACCCTGCCATGGTTCGCCTGGCCGGCATGGCCATTGGCAATTATCGTGGTATGGCAACGTCGCGAACAATTGATGCAATCCGCACCTGTGCAACTGGGCATGGTAAGTTTCATTGTCTATTTTATCGTCATGCAAGTCTCGGCATCCGCACGCACTGCATATGGCCTTCCCATGCTGACCGGTTTGGTATTGCTGGCCACCCCAGCCACGCTGAGTACACCCCGATTTCAGCGCGCACTCGACTGGTTTTCCAGATTTTTTTTCGTGCCAATCATCGCGCTGGCGTGGTACGTCTGGATTATTCTTTATCGAACAGCGCACGCACCTGCATGGCAATGGTTAGTAAAAGGGCTCGCGCCTGAATTTGTGACCCCGCTACAACCACTTGCACTAACCGCCGCCCTCACCGCGAGCGCAACACTACCCCTGATGTGGTTTAGTTGGCACAAATATCCCGCACGTGGCGTCATCTCCAGCGCGCTGCATTTAACGGTGCTCTGGCTAATCCTGAACACACTTTGGCTACCTTGGATAGACAATGCCAAACGCTATCGCGACGTATTTAATCAAGCGATTGCACAATTACCGACTAACGTCCATTGCGTAAGCGGGCTACAACTCGGCGAATCTACCCGCCCGATGTTTGTCTATTATTTTCAACTCAAGAATCAACCTTATACCATTGGCGACAGCCCTGCGTGCAAGGCAGTGCTGATTGACCAATGGGACATGAGCACGCCTAAAACACCGCCAAACTGGCGACTGGTTTGGAAAGGCACTCGCCCACAGGAAAATGAAGATCAATTTTGGCTTTACCTTCGTTCACAGTAATCATATTACAAACGTCAGCGGCTCTTACGTTTATGGATGAAGCATGTTGGCAATGGCGAAATCAGCCACAACTGTCCCCGCCAAGCATTGATCAACCAGTTGCTGTTTGAATGCGAGGCTAAACT
>DDOT01000040.1:0-654 GCA_002341815.1 Thiobacillus sp. UBA2487
CCAGCATCGCATCGTGATTAAGATTGGGAAGAGTTCTGATTGCTAAAACGGAATCTGTCGCTGACGTTTGTCTCTGCTCGTAGGTAGATCTGAGACGGTAAGCCGGGTGAATTTACTATCGCGCAAAATACGCTCTTTTGTTGATGGCGCTGTTGTTTATTGTATCAAAACAAGCTTGAACAGATCTTGCGTATACATAATAAAATACGGAGGCGGCGTATGTTGAAAAATATGAGCATCGGTTTGCGATTGGGGTTGGCATTCGGTTTGGCCTACCTGTTTATGATCGTCATCGCACTGATTGCGTTATCGGGTTGGTCCTTTGCATTACAAGCAACGATCGGATTGTTACTGATTGGCGCTGTGATCGGGATTGTGATTGGCTTGGTATTCGTGCGCAGCATCACGGACCCCCTGCATGCAGCGGTAGAGGTTGCCAGGCAGATTGCGGCCGGTAATTTGGCTCACCAGATTGATTACGTTGCATCCGACGCCATCGGGCAATTGTTTGAATCATTACGGGACATGAGTCGTAGCCTGAACGCGCTGGTCGGTGAGGTGCAAGGCGCCAGCGCCGGAATTGCCAATGCAACGAGTGAGATTGCGGCCGGCAATCTTGATTTGTCGAATCGAACCGAGTCACAAGCCATTGCG
>DDOT01000040.1:687-3274 GCA_002341815.1 Thiobacillus sp. UBA2487
CGCCAGAATGCAGAAAGCGCACGACTGGCCAGTGATCTCGCCAACACAGCGTCAGAAGTGGCAGTGCGCGGCGGCGGTGTGGTGACAGACGTCGTGAATACGATGGGGGCAATCAATGATTCGGCCCGTAAGATTGCTGACATCATTGGGGTTATTGATGGCATTGCGTTCCAAACCAATATTTTGGCATTGAATGCTGCGGTTGAAGCAGCGCGTGCCGGTGAACAGGGGCGTGGATTTGCCGTGGTGGCTGCCGAAGTGCGTAGCTTGGCGCAACGAAGTGCAGGTGCTGCGAATGAAATCAAATTGTTGATAAATGATTCCGTTACAAAAGTTGATATTGGTAATCAACAGGTGGCGCAAGCCGGACATACCATGGACGAAGTGGTCGCCAGCATTAATCGGGTAACCGAGGTGGTTAGCCAAATTAGTTTGGCCAGTCGTGAGCAAAGTAATGGTATTGATCAGGTCAACCGTGCCATTATCCAGATGGATGAAGTAACCCAGCAAAATGCAGCGTTAGTTGAAGAATCGGCGGCAACAGCACGGTCATTACAAGACCAAACCCAACACCTGGATCAGCAAATTCGCCGATTTAGTTTGGCTGATGGGCATGCGATGGCAGTAAATGTTTCATTAGACAATCGTTTATCGCGTCGGCGCGCAACACTGGGCGTGCGTTGATGTGCGATGGGTTGGTAACGCATAAATAATCAAGACAGGGTGCATTTCTGTCGGTATGGAGAAGAATCATGCTTGAAAATCTGAGCATACGTAAACGATTGTTGTTTTTGATTGTTTATTTGAGTTTGACGATGGTGGTTGGCGGCGGTATGGGTATTTATATGCTGACGTCATCTAACAATTCATTACGTCAAATTTATAACGACAGCCTGAGTAAAACAGAAGCGCTGGGTGACATGGTTCGGATGATGAACGCGAACCAATTGTTGCTGGCGCGTGTGGTTGCTGGTGAATTGGCCAGTAAACCGGATACCCCGCAAACCACGGATGCATTAATAAATGAGTTCAAGACAAATCGTCAGCAGGTGAGCGATTTATCAAAAAAATTGAAGGCAGACGATTGGTCTGAACAAGAACGTCCGGTGTTCGATCAAATGTTGGCTGCCCGCGATCGATACCGTGATGTGGGCATCAATCCTTTGCTTGACGCCATCAAAGCGGGGGACTCAGCGAGCGCCGTGCGCATTGAGCAGGGGCAGTTACATGAACGGCAACAAGAAATGAATGCCCAGGTGACGTCGTTAATTAATTTGGAGAATGAGAAAGCCGCAGGGGTTTATCAGCATGCGCAATCAAATTTCACTTTGCTCAGAACATTGGCCGTTCTGTTAACCCTGTTGGGGATGGTTATCGCTGTGGTGGTTGGATTGTGGATCGTTCGTTCAGTCACGGTGCCGCTGTCCAGAGCGTTGGATCAGGTGCGGCGGGNNGAGTCAAACGATTTCTGTTGATAGCAGTCGTAATGAAATTAGTGTGCTGATTCGCGCCGTGCGCGATATGAACGAAAATTTGAACGGGATGGTGGCCCAAGTCCGGCAAATTACGCATGGTATTAGTGGTGAAGCCTCGCACATTGCGGCAGGTAACAGTGACCTGGCGCAACGTACCGAACAGCAGGCGCAATCCTTATCACATACCGCAACCGCCATGTCTCAAATGACGGGCACCGTGGAGCAAAATACGGAGAGTGCGCATCATGCATTAAAAGTAGCCAGTACCACCCGTGAAATTGCTGAAACGGGTGGGCAAACCATGCAGCAGGTGGTTGCCACCATGGCGGAAATTAGCGATAGTTCGCGTAAAATTGTCGATATTATCGGGGTGATTGAGGGGATCGCCTTTCAGACCAATATTCTTGCACTGAATGCGGCGGTAGAGGCCGCTCGGGCTGGTGAACAAGGGCGTGGATTTGCCGTGGTGGCGGGTGAAGTGCGTAGTTTGGCCCAACGTAGTTCGGATGCTGCCAAAGAAATCAAATCGTTGATTGATCGTTCTGTGTCTAGCGTGCGGGCCGGGTCGGAGCAGGTGCAGCAAGCCGGTGACAACATGGACGAAATCTTGACCATTGTTGGTTTGTTTTCTGATTTGCTGCAATCAATTTACAATGCCTCCAGCCAACAAAGCAGTGGTATTTCCAGTATTAATCACGCAGTTGCCGATATGGATGAAATGACACGGCAAAATGCGGCGCTCGTTGAAGATGCTGCCAATGCAGCGCGTGTTTTGCAGGACAGGGCTATTGCTTTGGAAAAAGCGGTAAGTATGTTCAAGCTTGCCAATACCCACGCACCGTCCCAGTATTCTCACGAAGCCCATCGCCAAGGCACGGTAAGAACTGAAAAAAAATCAACCAAGACCAGAGCGACCTCACAAAGCGCACCGACCGCGAATCCGCTGCCAGCACATGACCCAGTGCCAACGGCAACGCAAAAACAAGTTTCGGATATCGAAACGGTGGGTGAGGAATGGCACGAGTTTTGATGATAAGGGACATCGTAACATTCCAGTCTGTAAAAAAATTCTGCGTGATCATCACGCGAATTCATGAAAAGATCGGGTTGCA
>DDOT01000059.1:0-142 GCA_002341815.1 Thiobacillus sp. UBA2487
TGAACCAACCACGCACCCCGCCTGAATAAACACGGATTGATCCCCACACGGTTGTGATGGCGGCTCGGCGGGATTTACGGCAGGGGTGCATGGTTTTATGGCCGACTATGCAGAACAAGTTTAGCCCGATCTTTTCATGAAT
>DDOT01000059.1:196-7447 GCA_002341815.1 Thiobacillus sp. UBA2487
CCAATTGAATAAAATTTCAATATGTCACAAAAGACCAGTGAGGGCGCGCGTAAATTTATGAAAAGATCGGGTTAGACTTTTCATCGAACGTAAGGAACCAACATGAACCGCCACCAGATCACTTTGAACACCCGTGACGGGCAATCCGTGGTATTTGAATGCGCCACGGATGAAGACATTTTATCGGCTGCCGAACAGCAAACCATCTTGCTGCCTTCGCAGTGCCACAATGGTTCGTGCGGTGCTTGTGTGGCCTCGGTCAGTCAAGGCGACTATGATTTAGCACCGTGCAGTCCGGACGTGTTATCAGCAGACGCTCAATCACACGGTCAGGTGCTACTCTGCCGCACCCACCCGCGCAGCGATCTGCACATCAACACGCCCTACACCTACGATTTTATCCGGTTCGAACGCACGCCGGAACGTATGGCGGAAATCAGCGCGATTGAAACCGTTGCTCCCGATACCCTACGAATCGTACTCAACTTGCTGGCCGATGAGCAACATGGTCAGGCGGCAGAATTTGAACCCGGGCAATATATGGAAATTGCGGTCCCGGACACTGACGCATGGCGCGCCTATTCGCTGGCCAACAATACCAATTGGGACGGTCAACTGGAAATGGTCATCCGCCTGAGAACCGGCGGACTGTTTTCTGATTACTTGCGTCATGCCCAAGCGGGCGAACGCCTGTTGGTGCGCGGCCCGCAAGGCACCTTTACCCTGCAGGAAAACGGCCTGCGCCCGCGCTGGTTTATCGGCGGCGGTACCGGTGTTGTGCCGCTGATATCCATGTTACGCCGTATGGCCGACTGGGGCGACAGCCACCCGGCACGGCTGTATTTTGCCGTTCGGCACCGTGATGAACTGTTTTTCACCGAGCAATTGGCGGCATTGCAAGCCCAACTGCCGCAATTACAGGTTAAATTTTGCGTATCGCAACCCGAAACAGCAGACACCAGCGGTGCCGGCAATGTCATCGAAACCCTGCGCACCGATCTTGCACAAAGCACGACCCTGCCGGATTGTTACGTTTGCGGATCTGCCCGCCTCGTGCAAGGCGTCACCCACGTTGCCACGATGCTCGGCGTTCCCGCCACACAACTCTATTCAGAACGGTTTGTTGCCGCGCCCTGATTAAAGCGCGGCGTTGTGATTCGTACGCCCAATTGAATAAAATTTCAATATGGAACGCACAAGTGAGGACGCGCGTTAATTCATGAAAAAATCAGGCTGAGGAAGCCCTGATTGATTCCTGCGCAGTCACGGTAGCGGCCTGACAGGTTAACGTTATGCCAATGGTAGATTCGGAAAATTGCTACCCTACCGTTAATCTTGTCGCACATAATTCCGTAACATTGCCGTCACATCATCGTCCTTTGGCAAGGTGTAGTTATCCACTGCAAGCACCACGTCCGTTTGGGCTTGGATTACTTTCAACGTAACGTAAACGAAATTTTTGCTTTCGGCGTACGTACCAACCAACACAGCCTCGGCGTCATGTGCATGCGCGATGTTTTTCACATCGCGCGTCAACATTAATTCGCCTTGGTCCTGCTTGATAAACACATTGTCGCGAAACTTCATTTCGACCACTTGCTGGCCACTCTGAGAAAATTTCGACGCCACTTGCTCAGATATCAATCGACCTAATGTGGATGACTGCTCCAAATGGTTGATATCCACCACGGTAGCCACAATCATGGGTTGCGCAGGTGAAATCTTGCCTTGCAAGTCGGTCAACAGTCGAGCGGCTGCCGATTGATTGATGGCGGTAAACTGGTTTGCCGCTGCATCAGCATAGGTCGTCGTGGATGTTGCAGGTTGATCCGCGCACGATGCCAAACCCATGCTCAACGTCAATGCCAAAATCAGGGTGGTTGTGCGCATTATTATTCTCCCACCACAGAAAAGCGCTTCACGGGCACGCTATTGTACAAGGACTGATCGCTGTCATTCACGTAATAGACATTCGTGCTGCGCGCCAGGTAATTCGCATCATCCGATACTGATACATTCACAATGACTTCGGTTTTAGGCGTATCTTTCGCATATTTGGAGCCGAACCAATCGTAAGCATCAGCTCCTACGGCAAGAATGGCCGCTCCGCCCGCCGCAGTCCGTGCAACCGAGGTTGAACTATAGCCCTCTGCAAGCGCGCGGCCAAACGTCGGGCTGAGTGCCCAAACACCCGCAGTCAGCATGGTGGGCGCCCCCGCAAATTGCGGTTTAAGGCCGTCGCGGGTAATCCGCACCTTACTACTCAGCGCAACGCGCGGTAGACCTGTTCTGCCAACTCGCGGCTGATGCCATCCACTTTGGCGATATCCTCGGCACTGGCGTTTTTCAGCTCACGCAAACCGCCAAACCGCTCTAGCAACTTCTGTCGACGTTTTGGCCCCACCCCCGGTATGTCCTGCAACACCGATTCGGTGCGGGCTTTCGCGCGTTTGGCGCGATGGCCGGTAATGGCAAAGCGATGGGCTTCATCGCGAATTTGTTGAATCAGGTGCAAGGCAGGGTCATCCGCCGACAGGCGGCGGGCCTGTCCATCCAGGGTTACCAGTTGTTCCATACCGGCCTTGCGTTCAACCCCTTTCGCGACGCCGATCAACAACACGTCATTGATACCAAGCTCGGCCAACACAGCGGCCGCAGCACGCAACTGACCCAACCCGCCATCGATCAGGATCAAGTCTGCCGCTTGCAACGCGTCATCCCGAATGCGCTCATAGCGGCGGCGCAACGCCTCGTGCATGGCCGCATAATCATCGCCCGCCTTGGCGCTGCGGATATTGAACCGCCGGTATTGCCCGGGTTGCATGGCGGTCTGGTCATACACCACACAAGACGCGATGGTGGCTTCGCCCATGGTATGGCTGATATCAAAACACTCGATGCGTTGCAGATCCGGCAGTTCCAGTGTTTGTTGCAAGGCCAGCAGGCGTTGGGTCTGGGTGGCCTGCAACCCCACTTGGCGCACAATGGCCAGTCGGGCATTGTGGATTGCCATGTCCAGCCATCGCCGACGCTGCCCGCTCACTCGATGCAACAATGCCACTTTTCGACCGGCGCGTTGCGCCAGCCAGTCGATCAATACCGCGTCCTCTAACGGCTCGGACACAATCAAGGCGGTCGGTGGCGCGACCGCTGCATAGTGCTGGGCAATGAAGGCTTGCAAGGCTTCCGCAGGTCCGGCGTCCAGGCCATGGCGCGGAAACTGGCTACGGTCGCCCAAGTGGCGCCCCCCGCGGATCATGGTCAGATTGACGCACACCATGCCTTGCGCACTAACTGCCGCCAACACATCCACATCTGCCTCGGACAAGGTATCCACGGTCTGCTGCTCGCGCACCGCCGACAGGCTGCGAATCTGGTCCCGATACACGGCAGCCAGTTCATAACGCATGGCATCAGCCGCTTGCTGCATCCGGTCGGTTACCGTCTGCAATACCTGATCGGTCTTGCCATGCAAAAAATCACGCGCTGCCTGTACATCGCGCGCGTAATCCTCGCGACTGATTTCACCGGTACACGGCGCACGACAGCGTTTGATCTGAAATAACAGGCAGGGGCGAGAGCGGTGCTCAAACACACTGTCTTCACACGTGCGCAGGCGAAACACTTTTTGCAGTATATCCATACTGTCACGCACTGCGGTCGCCCCGGGAAACGGACCAAATGCGCTATCCGCCCGCTTGGGTGTGCCACGAAAATACGCCATGCGCGGAAATGCATGTCCGGTCAACAACAAGTACGGATAGGACTTATCATCGCGAAACAGGATGTTATAACGCGGTGCCAGTGCCTTGATCAAATTGTTTTCCAGCAGCAACGCTTCAGCTTCCGACGCTGTCACTGTAATCTCAATGCCGGCAATTCGGCTGATCATCATACGGATACGCGGCGAATGGTCGTTCTTCTGGAAATACGAGGCCACACGTTTGCGTAAATCTGCGGCCTTGCCGACATACAACACATTGCCCTGCTCATCCAGCATGCGATACACGCCCGGTAAATGAGGCAGAGTGGCCAGAAAGGCCGTGGCATCAAATCGGCTCATGCCCGATCAGCCCGTATCTTGGTAAACACCTCATGAAACATGCTGTCGGTCAACCGACGGGTTTGCGTGTTGTAACGACTGCAATGGTAACTGTCATACAAGCGCATACCATTGGGCAATGCGTGAACCGCACCGTGCGCAAACCGGGCCGTACGCAGCGGACAACCCAACGCCCGCAAGATGGCGGCATGCGCCACCGTACCCAGTGCCAAAACACTGGCAACCTGCGGCATGGACGCCAATTCACGGGCCAAAAAATGATTGCACTGTGCCACCTCAGCCGGCTGTGGCTTGTTTTGTGGCGGCAGGCATTTTACCGCGTTGGTGATACGACAACCGGTGAGCACCAACCCGTCGGCCACATCCACCGAACGCGGCGCACTGGCAAAACCCGTGCGATACAAGGTGTCATACAACAAGATACCGGCATGATCACCGGTAAAGGGGCGACCGCTTCGGTTGGCACCATGCATGCCGGGCGCCAACCCGACGATCAACAACCAGGCCTGCCGGTCACCAAAGGCGGGCACCGGCTTCGCCCAGTAATCAGGATGGTCTTGCCGAATCTGATCCAAAAAACCTGCCAAACGTGGACACGCCCGACAACGCACATCGAATGACCCAATATCCTGCGCGACCTGCCGGTCAGCGATGGCTTCGGCGTTTGAATGCGACATCGATTCGCCTTGAACCGCAGAATTTTTCACACCCCGACTCATGCGCCACGCTGCCCGCAGGTATTGCCGGCATCGCTTTGCCAAAAATCGCCGCTATCATGCCCGAAAGCCGCCACCGCATGCCGGGCCTGCAAATAACGCGGCTGCATCAATAAACGCGCCATACTGACCGGATGTGGTCGGCCATGCAAGCGGGCACGCCGCGCCACATTCAAGGCATCATGTTTCCATTTCAATCGAGCCAATACCCGATCGGCGGCCTGCGGCTGATTGCACACCAACAACATATCGCAACCGGCATCAAGTGCCTGCTGGCTGCGCTGCACGATATCGCCCGCTACACCGGCGCCTTCCATCGATAAATCATCGCTAAAAATCGCGCCATCAAATTTCATGCGCCCACGCAACACGTCGGACAGCCAAAATCGCGAAAATCCGGCCGGCTGTGCATCAATTTGCGCATAACACACATGCGCCGGCATGACGCCCGCCAACCCCGCGACCAATAACTGCCGATACGGCAACAAATCTCGCTGTTGCAAATCGTGTAATGGACGCTCGTCCACCGGCGCTGCCAAATGCGAATCTGCTTCCACCCAGCCGTGACCGGGAAAATGCTTGGCGACCGACTGCATGCCTGCTTCGTGCATTCCGCGCATTAACGCTTGTGCCAAATCGCCGACCGCCAACGGATCGGAATGAAAGGCACGATTGCCAATTACCGTTGAACGACCGTAATCCAGGTCGAGGACCGGCGCAAAACTCAAATCCAAACCGTGGGCGCGCAGTTCAGCCGCCATAACGTAGCCAACGTCATGCGCCAAATGCACAGCGCGTTGCGGTTGACGATCCCACACATAACCAATGTCGCGCATGGCGGGCAATGCGGTAAAACCCTCGCGAAAACGCTGTACCCGCCCGCCTTCATGGTCGGTAGCAATCAACAAATGCGGGTGGCGCAACGCGCGGATTTCGTGCGTTAGCTGGCGCAATTGCTCAGAGGATGCATAATTGCGCGCAAACAGAATCACCCCGCCTACCAGCGGGTGCATCAAGCGTTCACGTTCGGTATCAGTCAATGCCAATCCCGCCACGTCGATCATCACCGGTCCCAAACTCAATCCCGTTGCTCCATCACCACAAACGCCACCACCATATCCCGCTCATCACTCAAGCTCACATGCACCCGACCGATGCCGCGAGCATCCAGCCAGTTTTGCAGCACCGTCGCACAGCGAAATGACGGTCGTCCCCACGCATCATGCGTCAATTCCAGATTACCCAACAGCACCGGCGCACGCAAGCCGGTACCTGCCGCTTTGGCGAACGCCTCTTTTGCCGCAAAGCGTTTCGCCACAAAACGCCATGGATTCTCGTCGGGCAATTCGGCCAGCTCACCTGCACCCAATACCCGTTGCGCCAAGCGGTGGCCATAACGCTGCCACAACGACGCCATGCGCGAAACCTGCACAATATCCGTGCCGATACCATAAATCATACGGACAACCTGACCACCAACCCGCAGTCGCGCATGCGCGCCGCCAGCGCCTCCATCCATGCGGCAGACAACGCCGACAAATGCCGACCGTCCGGCTGCATCGATGGGCGCGCCAAGCCATACAACAGCACGCCGCGAACCGTTCCGGCCAACGGGCAAATCACATCCAGCCATGCCTGCAACTCAGTCTCATCGGGTGGCTGACCATCCCATGCCACCATGCAGGTCTGCACCCACACCGGACACAGGTTTAGCGCCATTTTCAGGTTGGCCAGATGACGCGCCGGCAAGCTGCGTGTGCCATTGATTTTACGCATACCCTCCGGGGTCGCCCGATCAAACTTGAACCACAATTCGCCACCCAGCTCAGCCAACCGCACCAATGCCTTGCGCACACGCACCTTGTCGAGTTGACTGCCATTGCTGATTACCACCAGTGGCAATCGTCCCGACAAGCCGTGTCGTTGCATGACCCGCCCCACCACCTCCAGCGCCTCGGGAAACTCACGCGCACTGGTCGGCTCGCCATCGCCAGAAAATGCCACATCCTTTAACACCCGCGCTTCCGGCGGCACATGCCGTTGCATGAAATCACCGTGCAAGACCTGCTGCAAGAAACCGTCCAACTCACGTTCCAATACGGCCAAATCAACCGGCGGGGCCGATCCGCGCTGCAATTCCGGCACCTGACAATACGCACATTTCCAATTACAGGCATGGTTGGTATTCAGATTGATGCCCACCGACACGCCACCTGCGCGGCGCGACACCACCGGATACACATACGTCAAGCCAGCGACATCGCTGGGGTGATGCGTGACCTTCAAGGAATACTCCGTTGCGCTCATGGCGGTTACACCCACACGTTATCAACAAACCTGACGTTACTGGCAGATGCCCGCTACGTCAAGGCAAAAACAACCCCACGCGATATTATGAAAAGATCGGGCCAGCCCGATCCTTTCATGAATTCGCGTGATGATCACGCTGGATTTGGTTACAGAGTGGAATTT
>DDOT01000059.1:7542-12386 GCA_002341815.1 Thiobacillus sp. UBA2487
TCCCATTCTTTTTCCAGTCGTTTGATCGATACCGGATAAGGGGTTTTTAATTGTTGGGCAAACAACGATACGCGCAACTCTTCCAACGACCAACGAAACCTTTCTACCCGGGCATCGCGTTGACCGGCTTTCTGCAATAGCATCANNGTTTGGCCTGCCAAGCCGATGTCAGACGTGCGATGGCCGCAGTGTGCTTTTCATCGTTCAGCTTGCGCTCGGGGTATTTCAACAAACGCCATTCCACTGCTTGCAAATAACGCGGGTAATGTTGCAAATATATCCACGCCGTCTGTTCGATAAATCCCGGATAAACCAGCGCCTTGAGCTGCGCCTGCATATCCCGCCCGGACGCTCCCGACACTTGGCCAACCCGCTGTTGCAAGGTGTTATACAGGGCAAGTATTTGCGCCATGCTGCGCATTACCGTTTCCATAACCGGACGCAGGCGCACGCGGGCGCGCGTCAATTGCTGTTCAAACTGTTTCTGGGTGCGCGGCGGCTCGTCATCTGCCAGGCACGCCTGGGTGGCAATCAAGGCCAGCAACGCCTCACGCAACTGTTCTGCGCTGCCCAGCCCACGATAGGCCACCACGAGTCGGGCAAAGTCGGGCAGGTCTTTTTCCAAGGACTTAAACTGCTGCGTCAACACCAAACGACACAGGCGCACCACGCCCTGCCGGTGCGCCGTCTCCGCCGCCAATGCGGTATCAAACAAGCGCAGCGCCACACTGTCGGTTTCATCCACCAATGCCGGCCACGCAGTCACTTGTGCTCCGGCACGCCTTACGCTCATGCTGAGTGGAATGTCACCCATGTCCCAGCTACGAAAGCCGCTTTGTTCATCGGCCTGTTCCGGCGCAGAAAATTCCAGTTGTGCGGCTTGTGCCAATTGCTGACGCAGACGCTGAATATCCCGTCCGGCGGCCAGTTCCTGATTTTTTCCATCCACCACCCGCACATTCATCAAGAGATGTTCAGGTGGCAAATCCGTCCAAACACTCGGCGGAATTGTCAATTGACTGCGTGCAGACAACGCGCGCGCCAGCGCATCGGCCAATGCCTCATTGGTCTGCAAATTGCCCATCAGGGCACTCACGGTATCGGGCACCGGCACAAACACCCGTCGCAACTGCTTGGGCAACGCTTTGATATACCAAGTCAATTTTTCCCGCAACATCCCGGGCACTAACCAATCCAGGCGCCAAGCCGGAATAGCGTTCAGCAATGACAAGGGTACACTCACCGTCACTCCATCGTTGATGTGTCCCGGCTCAAATCGGTAAGTAAGCGGTAACTTCAACTGCTCTATCGACAACTGATCGGGAAACCAGTTTTCGGTAATGCTGTCGGCTTCATGCCGCATGATGTCGGCACGCGTGAGGAACAACAGTTGGGGATTATCCCGCTCGGCCTCACGTCGCCAACGGTCAAAACCGGCGCCGTTAACAATCTCAGGCGGAATACGTTGGTCGAAGAAGGCGAACAAAGCGTCGTCATCCATTAACACATCTTGCCGTCGCGATTTATGTTCCAACTCCAGCACCGATTCCATCAGTTGCTGATTGTGCGTAAAAAACGCGGCCTGGGTATCCCACTCGCCTGCTACCAAGGCATGGCGAATAAATATTTCCCGGCTGATCGGCATGTTGATGCTGCCATAGTGCACTTTTCGTCTGGGCACGATGATCAGCCCGTATAACTGCACCTGTTCAAATGCACTGACCTGTGCTTGCTTGCGGTCCCAATGCGGATCAAAATACTGCTTTTTACATAAGTGAGCGGCCACTTCTTCTAACCATTCCGGCTCGATTTTAGCCGCTGTCCGCCCGAACAATTTACTGGTTTCCAGCAATTCCGCCACCAATACCCATTTGGGAGGTTTGCGGGCCAATGCGGATGACGGATGCAGGTGAAAACGAATACCACGTGCACCGGCAAAACCGCCCTCATCCTGCTTGACACCGATATTGCCCGGAAAACCCGCCAACAATGCCAAATGCAATGCATCGTAAGGCGCCGGAATTTCATTTGCGCGCAAGCCCAATTCAGATACGCTGGTCGCCAGTTGGCCATGCACGTCACGCCATTCTCGCAAACGCGCCGGATTCAGAAAATGCTCGTGCGCCAAAAGACTCAATTGGCGGCGCGATTTTTGATGCTTGACGGCGTCGTCATAAAAATCCCACAGCCGGATCAACCCGACAAAATCCGAACGTTCATCGGCAAATGCACGGTGCCGGTCATCAGCCGCCCCGGCTTGGGCAGCAGGACGTTCACGTGCGTCCTGCACCGACAATGCGCTGGCGATAATCAATGCTTCGCGCAAACACCCATGACGCTGAGCGGCCAACAGCACCCGACCGATGCGCGGCTCAACCGGCAAGCGCGCCAACTGCCGCCCGACCTGCGTCAACTGCTGGCGTGTATCCAACGCTCCCAACTCTTCGAGCAACTGAAAACCGTCCGCCCACGCACGGGGTGTAGGTGCATCCAAAAACGGAAACTGTAACGGATCGCCCAGCTTGAGGGCCAGCATGCGCAAAATCACGCCAGCCAACGACGTGCGTAAAATCTCGGGATCGGTGTAGGCCGGTCTGGCCTGATATTCCAGTTCAGCATACAGGCGAATGCAAACACCGGGTGCTTCGCGGCCGCATCGGCCTGCGCGCTGGTTGGCCGAGGCTTGTGACACCGGCTCGGTCAACAATTGATCCACTTTGTTGCGCGTTGAATAACGCAAAATGCGTACGGTACCGGTATCTACCACATGCCGGATACCGGGCACAGTCAACGAGGTTTCTGCCACATTGGTGGCCAACACGATACGCCGCGCGTTGCCGGGACGAAAAATACGCTCTTGTTCCTGTACCGACAAACGGGCATACAGCGGTAAAATGTCGGTATGCGCCGGATGGTGCTTCCGCAGGGCTTCTGCCGCCTCCCGAATTTCCCGCTCGCCGGGAAAAAACACCAATATATCGCCGCTACCGGTACGCGCCAACTCATCCACAGCGTCCAGCATGGCCTGGCGCGCCCGATCTTCCTCGGTTTCCGGTGCCGGCTTTTTACCGGTATCCGTCTCGGCACGCACCGGCGCTTCGATCGGGCGCCAGCGTATGTCTACCGGATAGGTACGACCGGACACCTCAATCACCGGTGCCTGATTAAAATGCCGAGAAAAGCGGCCCGCATCGATAGTCGCCGAAGTGATCACTAACTTCAAATCAGGACGACGGTCAATCAAACGCCGCAAATAACCCAGCAAAAAATCAATATTCAAACTGCGTTCGTGCGCTTCATCCAGGATGATGGTGTCATACTCGCGCAAATCGCGTTGCCCCATGGTTTCAGCCAGCAGCATGCCATCGGTCAGCACCTTGATCACACTGTCTGCGCGCACCTGATCGGAAAAGCGTACCTTGTAACCGACCCCCTCGCCCACCCGGGTATGCAACTCTTGTGCAATCCGGTTGGCCAGACTGCGTGCGGCGATGCGGCGCGGCTGGGTACAGGCAATCCGCCCGGCTTGACCCCGTCCGGCAGCCAGACACAATTTAGGCAACTGCGTGGTTTTTCCCGAGCCGGTTGCCCCGCACACAATCACCACCTGATGCCGACGGATCGCCGCCACAATTTCGTCACGCCGCGCCGATACCGGCAACTGTTCAGGAAACGTTAACGAATCAGGTTGCCAAAAAATGGGTTGCGAAGAATTCATCCTGCCATCTCAAACGAAGCCGGCTCAGCGCCCATGTATATAAGCCGCATCGCTAAAGGTGGCCACCCAATGCGGCTTATACACCACCAGTACGGTAATCAACATGCCGGTTGATACGGCTTCTGACCAGCCAATCAGCAGGAAATAAGGCAAATAATCAGACAACAGGTTTTTCCAGGCATAATCACCCATGGCAGCCATCAGGCCACTGGCCGCCAAACCTGCCACAGCCACCGACACAGCCGATGCAAAAAAACCGTTCGCAAAAATATAGACAAACAAATTATTGGGCAGATAACGGTCTGCCAACGTATATACCAACCAACTCACGCTAACCGGCACGGCACCCGACAACAGGGCATTAGCGGGAAAGGCGTGCCACGCATTACCAAACCAGGCCGTATGTACCCCAAGTGCCAGCAGAATGCACAACAAGGCAAAGCGCGGACCAAACAACAAGGTCAGCAAGGTCGCCCCCAGCAGGTGCAGGTTTTGTCCGGGACGAATCCCCGCATGAATCTGCCACCAGGCCAGCACGAACAGACTGGCGCCCAACATCAGATTCAGCACACCGTCTTTTTTCAATACCTGCCATGGTGCAGTCCATATGGCATATCCCACCACCAGCAACAACACCAGCCAGAGACCATCCCAACCAGGCGGAATCAGTGCATCAGTCAAATTCATCATTGTTTCCTTGCCGGGTCAAAACCTCGGCCTTCACACCGGAATGCGCGCCGAATCCCGCGCCGGACAGCGAGGTTTTAATTCAGCCCGTTTCACACCTCGCGCTGGCAAATCGGGCGGTCATCCGGTGCAATCACCGCCTCTGCTACACGGGAAAAAATTTGATGTATCTCATCCAGACTGAAATGCTGTATCAAGCGGGCAGCCAAAGCAGGCGCAATGGCCACCGTGGTATGTCCGCCATCGGGCAAGGTCACGCCGAAACCGGCCACATGCTTTTCCAGTCCGCCCTCGCTGCTTTCAATACGCACCCGCTCTTCATCCTGAAACGTCTCATACACATCTTCCAGTTCAAGCATGACCACATCGCTTAAACCCGTTTCATCAATACCAACCACCCAACCAAAATGATCGTCGCGCACCTCACACCGCAAGCCGC
>DDOT01000059.1:12432-20941 GCA_002341815.1 Thiobacillus sp. UBA2487
CCGATCTTTTCATAAATTAACACGAGCCATCACTTGCCTTTTTTCCCTATTGAAATTTTATTCAATTGGGCCTATCCCGATCTTTTCAATGTTTTTTGTGCTGCATGCGTTTTTGCGGCAACACAGCCGGTACCGGCAAATCCGCCCACTTCAGCAGTGCCACCACTTGCGGCACATCCAACTCCAGGGTTTTGCCCCGCTTGACACGCGCCGGCAAATTAACCATACCAAACCGCACCCGAATCAACCGGCTGACCATAAAACCGATCACCATAAACATGCGACGGACTTCGCGGTTACGTCCCTCGCGAATTACCACACGATACCACCGGTTGGCGTTATCGCCACCCTCTTCGATAATCCGCTCAAAATGCGCCGGACCATCCTCCAGTTCAATGCCGTCGGTCAATTGGTGCATTTGCTCTTGACTCAGCTCGCCCATCACCCGCACCGCATATTCGCGCTCAACCTCGAATGATGGGTGCATCAAACGGTTGGCCAATTCACCGCTGGTGGTAAAAATCAACAAACCTTCCGTGTTGAAATCCAGTCGACCAATGGCAATCCATTTACCGTTTTTTACCCTTGGCAAACCGTCAAACACCGATTTACGCGCCTTCGGATCATCCCGACTGACAATCTCGCCTTCCGGCTTGTGATAAATGATAATGCGTGGCAATTCGGTTTCACCCAGCGGCCAGCGTACCGGTCGGCGATCCACCAGAATCCGGTCAACCGCTGAAACCCGCAATCCAAGCTGTGCAATTTCACCGTTCACGCTCACCCGGCCGGCAGCAATCCACGTCTCCATCTCACGGCGCGAGCCAAGGCCGGCTGCGGCCAATACTTTTTGCAGCTTCTGCGACGCCTGATCATCGTCGTCAGCTTGCTCCGGTTGTGGCGAAGTGCGACCGCGACGGGGTTCAAAAACCGGCATGGGGATATCTCACGGGGATAATCAAGCGGTCATTATACCCTGCCCGCCCTATACCGTGGCATCATCGTCAGCCAAAGCCAGACAAGCATTCGCCGGATTGGGCAAAATCGGTCCGTCTTCGCTCTCCAGCAAGGGTAACTCGTCCAGCGAGCGCAGGCCCAAGTCAGACAAAAATTGGTTGGTGGTCACCAATAACTCGGGCCGTCCCGGAACATTGCGGTGACCGGCCACCCGTATCCAACCGCGCTGTTCCAAGGTACGCAGGCTTTGCGCATTCACTGTCACCCCACGAATTTCCTCGATATCGCCTCTGGTCACCGGTTGTTTGTACGCGATGATGGCCAAAATCTCCATCACCGCCCGAGAATAGCGCGCAGGCTTTTCAGCGAGCAATCGCTCAACATACGGCTGCATGAACAAGCAGGTCTGAAACCGCCAGCCATCCGCCACCTGCACCAATTCCAGCCCGCGCCCTTGCCACGCTACGCGTAAATCATCCAGACTGCGGCGCAAAACGTCGGCGCTTAATTCGTCACCCAAGGCATGCCGAATTTGCGAAAACGCCAAAGGTTCGGTGCTGCTGAGCAACAACGCCTCCAACACCTGCATCAACCCGACCGGCGTGTCATGCCGCACGTCCCGCCCCCTCTGCCAGGCGCATCCAGATCGGTGCAAACGCGTCATTCTGCACCAATTCCACTTGCTGCTCGCGCGCCAACTCCAGCGCGGCCAACAAATGCACCACCCAGCGCGCCTTTGCCGGCGAGTTCTCACTCGGTGAAGCCGCTACCAAGCCGGCCAAATCCATGAACAAATCCCCTTGCAGACATCCTAACAATCGCCCCATGGCTTCGCGTACCGATAATTCCTTGCGCGCAGCCCGATGATGCTTTTTAAGGCCCTTGCGCGCCAACAAATCCTGCCAGGCCGTTTCAAGATCAGCCGCACCAACAACGGGTAACCGCACATCCGGCAACTGCATACGTGCGGCACTTGGCCAGCTATCACGTTCAAGCCATACCATGCCGTTCAATTGTTCTGCGGCCAGACGCATTTGCTCATAGGCCATCAACTTGTGCACCAAACGGGCTCGCGGGTCCTCGTCATCCGGTCCGACTTCCTCAATGGCCGGGCGCGGCAGCAAAAGACGTGATTTGATCTCGATCAACCATACCGCCATCACCAGATAATCTGCTGCCAACGCCAGCTTGCGACGCCGCATCCATTCGACATATTGCATATACTGCGCCGTCAATGCCGCCATCGGAATATCCAGCACATTCATACGGTGACGCCGTATCAACCAAGACAACAAATCCAGCGGCCCCTCAAAGCGATCCAGATAAACGGCAAGGGCTTCGGGAGGAATATACAAATCGGGTGGACATTCCGTCAATGGCTGTCCATCTACCAATGCCAATACGGCCTGTCCCGGCTCCGTCATACGTGCACCACAACACAATTGCGCCCGGCTGCTTTGGCACGATACAGGGCTGCATCGGCATGAGACACCAATTCACTCGCCATTAAATCAGCGGTTTGACCGACCAACCGATCGCGCTCCATTTGCGCCACACCAATAGAAACCGTCATCAAAATTGGCGACTCTGTCCCGATTTGAAACGAAAAAGCAGCGACTGCGCGCAACACACGTCCAGCAATTTCATTCGCAGTGTCACTGTCGGTATCCGGCAACAGGGCAACAAACTCTTCTCCACCATACCGGCAAAAACTATCGCTGCCACGCAACATGGATCGCATCAACTGCGCCGCTTGCTGCAGCACCCGATCACCCGCTGGGTGCCCCCATTCATCATTCACCCGTTTAAACCAGTCAAGATCACAAATGATCAAACTTAACGGCTGAGCATGTCGCAAGGCGTGATGGACGGCTTCGGACAAGCGCACATCGAAATAACGTCGGTTATTGACTTGGGTTAGTGCATCCAACCAACTGGAACGCTCCAGTTTTTCATAATACAAGGCATTTTCCAGACACATCAGGGTAAACGAAGCCAATCGTTCTAAAAACCAGGTTCCGTCTTCTTGACCAAAGCGATCGGCATCATGGCTAAACAAGCCAATCACGCCTAACAAATGCCCTTGACGCACCAATGGCAACAAGGCTATTGAACCGGGCGTCCGCGTAAAATCACCGAATTTGTCAGCATGTCGCGCAGCATCCCATGTTGTCAGCACCGGCTGCCTGTCTGGCAACAAACAGGCATCACACCGTTGTAAATCGTCGTACAACAACAACCCGCTGGCCGCATAGTTCTCCACCAAGTCAGCGCCCAAGGCTTGCGACCACTCGCCATCACCGTCATCGAGTATCAAGCGCACCGTATCCAGTGCAAAACCCAAGGGAAACTCATGCAGAATAACCCACATCAACTGGACCAGCGTGCGAGCCCCCATCAAGCGCTGTTCAAGACGCCCAAACTTGGCCAACTTGTGTTCATTTTCCCTGACTTTCAGCAGCACAGCATCGAGCTGCTCACGTAGCATCGCTTCGCTCAAATCCGCACCCCATTCCACCATCCGTTTGCTTTGTCTGGTTGATGCTACACCATGCCCCCTCATTACCGCAATGACAGCCGGCCCAAGAAAGCACCCATTTTCGCCACACCACACCTGTGATAAATCAACGCTTCTTCAACACCCTTTTCCAGCACCACCAATTTCGGGTAAACTCACGTCTTGAGCCCGACCTTTGCATGAATTCGCGTGATGATCACGCAACATTATGTTACAGAGTGGAATTTTATGGACGTGTGGCGTCGTGATTCGTTCGCCCGATAGAATAAAATTTCAATATGGGATAAAAGGCAAGTGAGGGCGCGCGTCAATTATGTAAAAATCGGGCGAAGATAGTCTGGATGATCCAGCACGCCCTGTACAAAACAGGTAACAGCACATGCTCACAGGCAGTTTAGTAGCTATTGTCACCCCAATGACCATTGACGGCTCACTGGATTATCCCGCGCTAGGCCAGTTGATCGATTGGCATATCGAACAGAAGACGGATGCACTGGTCGTTGTTGGTACGACAGGCGAATCTCCCACCGTTGATGTCGAGGAACACTGCGAACTGATTCGTTACACCGTTGAACGCACAGACGGTCGTCTGCCGGTTATTGCCGGCACAGGCGGTAACTCGACCTCTGAAGCCATCGAACTGTCGCGGTGTGCGTTTGAGTATGGCGCCAATTTCAGCCTGTCGGTTGCGCCGTATTACAACAAACCCGGGCAAGACGGGCTGTACCGCCACTTTCGCACCATTGCTGAAGCCGTTGATTTACCAATCATTTTATACAACGTGCCTGGACGAACGGTCACCGATATCAGCAATGACACCGTATTACGACTGGCCGAGGTCGATGGCATCGTCGGCCTGAAAGATGCCACAGGCAATCTGCAGCGCGCCACCGATTTGATTCATCGGGCACCGGCTGATTTTGCGTTATATACCGGCGATGATGCGACGGCCCTGCCCTTTATGCTGTTGGGCGGGCACGGTGTGATTTCCGTTACCGCCAATGTGGCACCACACGACATGCATGCATTGTGCGAAGCGGCCTTTGCCGGCAACTTGCCCCTTGCACGCGACATCAATCGCCGCCTGTTTGCCTTGCACACCGATTTATTTATCGAAGCCAACCCCATCCCTGTCAAATGGGCATTACAAGAAATGGGTAAAATAGCCGGCGGTATTCGCTTGCCACTTACCCCGCTGGATGAACAGCACCACCCTCGCGTGCGCGCCGCCTTGCACAGCGCCGGTATTGCGGTACCAGCCCGCTAATTACACTGAATCCCAAGGAATTTCCAACATGAAACCCTCGTTCTTGCGCCTGGCGCTGTTGACCACCACGATACTGTCAACCCTGTCGGGTTGTTCCAGCATCAGCGGCCTGTTTTCCTCAGAGCCGGTTGATTATCAACATGCGAAACAGGCTAACCCGCTGGAAGTTCCGCCAGACCTCACTGCCCCTGAAAGTGACAGCCACTACATTGTTAAAGATGCAACATGGTCAGATTACAAAGCGACCCGGCAAGGTAACGGCAAGACCGCAACGCCTGGCAACAACCCGACCGACAGCAACACATCTACCGTACAACCACTGCCAACCACCGGCATTCATTTAGAACGTGATGGCTGCGAACGCTGGCTGGTTGTCGATCAACCTGCCGACAAAGTATGGCCTGCGCTGGTAAGCTGGTGGAAAGACCAAGGCTACAACGTGGTTGAAAACGACCCCAAATTGGGCATTTTACAAACCGATTGGAAAGATGACGACCGCAAGTTGCCGCAGGATTTCATTCACAGCACCTTGGGCAAGGTTGTCCCTGGATTATGGTCGAGCGGAGAAAAAGAAGCGTTCCGCACCCGCATCGAACGCGATCCGGCCAAACCCGACCAAACCGAAATTTTTGTCAGCGAACGCGTTGCCACCGAAGTCAGCGACAACAACCCGGTCGCCACAACTGAAGCACACTGGCAATTGGCCCCGGCCAATCCCGGTCGTGAAGCTGAAATGCTGATCGGTATCATGCAACAACTGGGTGGTGTGGCACCAACCAACGCGATGACGGAGGCCGCTGCGGGCGGCGCATCCGGCTTGGCACACATTGCCCAAAATACCAACGGCGCTACCATATTGACCGATGCAGAGCCGTTTGACCGTGCATGGCGGCGCGTTGGACTGGCGCTTGACCGTTCCGGCTTTACCGTGAATGACCGTGACCGCGCCAAGGGTGTATATTTTGTCAGCGGCGCACCGGACGATGCCAACGGCAACCATTCATCAGGCTGGTTGGACAAATTGGCTTTTTGGCGCCATGTCACCGACAACACCACCCAATATCAAGTTGAATTGGACGAAAACACGGACGGCACAAGTACCAATATTCATGTACTGGATGAAAAAGGCAATGATGCACCAGCCAACCTCACCCAACGCCTGATTCAACACCTGTATGATCAGATGAAGTGAGATTCACCAGTTTGGGAAGCGGCAGCGAGGGCAATGCCCTGATCGTTGCCGCCGACAACACACACCTGATGCTGGATTGCGGCTTCGGCCTGCGCGAAACCGAACAACGTCTCGCGCGGCGCGGATTACTGCCGTCGGATATCAATGCGGTTTTGCTGACCCACGAACATGGCGATCATGTGGCGGGTGCTGCCAAATTTTGCCGTCGTCACGGTATTGCCTTGTGGGCAACACATGGCACGCTAAGCAACCTGCGGTGCCAGCAGGATCATCTGCCTGCTGTACAAATCATAGACAGCCACCAGCCATTTTCCATCCGCGATATTGAAATTTTCCCATTTCCCGTGCCACACGATGCGCGCGAACCGGTGCAATTCTGTTTTAGCGATGGCAAGCACAAGCTCGGGGTACTGACTGACACCGGCTCACCCACCCTGCATATTACCCAACAATTATCCGGTTGCGATGCCCTGGTGCTGGAATGTAACCATGATGCCGAGATGCTGATGCGCAGCAAGTATCCAGCCTCTTTGAAACAACGGATTACCAGTCAATTCGGCCACTTGTCCAATGATGAAGCAGCAACATTACTGGCCAACATTGACACCTCCCGACTGCAACATTTGGTTGCCGCGCATCTGTCGCAACAAAACAACACGCCGGAGAAAGCCCTCACGTGCCTGGCCAACGTGTTGGGTTGCCAGCCGGCATGGCTGGCGTATGCCGATCAGTCCCATGGATTCGACTGGTTGGACATCCAGCCAACCGGTACCGGCCAGCCTGACCGCCAGCCCGATCGTTTCATGAAATAATCGGGCCACTTCGCGCAAATTCCTGCAACATTCACGCTGCAACCATTGCCGAAAACCCATTCTCAGGCTAAAGTTACGCCCAATCACGTTCCACGGAGAAATCAGCGTGTTGTCTATTGTAGAAGCCGCAGGCTGGCCGATTTGGCCCCTGATCATTGCCTCGGTATTGTCAGTCGCCATCATCATCGAGCGTTTCATTTCATTGCGCAGCAGCGAAGTGACCCCTGTCGGGTTGTTGGATAAAACCTTACAGGCCTGGAAACAGCAAGGTATCAACGACGAAATGCTGGATGTTTTGTCGAAAAGCTCACCGCTGGGGCGTATTTTTGCGGCCGCCTTGCGCAATGCCCGCAGCTCGCGCGAGGTCATGAAAGAGGCGGTAGAAGAAGCCGGGCGCGCTGCTGTCCACGATCTTGAACGCTTCTTGCCGGCACTGGGCACCATTGCTTCAATTGCCCCGTTGCTCGGCCTGCTGGGCACCGTGATCGGCATGATTGAAATTTTTGGTTCGCAAACGGCCACCGGCGGCAATCCGGCGGTACTCGCCCACGGCATTTCTACCGCTCTCTACAACACGGCATTCGGGCTGATTGTTGCTATTCCCAGCTTGATTTTCTACCGCGTTTTCCGTTTGCGTATCGATACATTGATCATCAATATGGAACAAGAAGCCATCAAGCTGGTTGAAATGCTGCATGGTCAACGCAACTAACAGGTAACGCCATGAAATTCAAACGCCACCGGGAGAATGAAGAACCGGAAATCAACCTGATTCCCATGATCGACGTGCTGCTCGTGGTTCTGATATTCTTGATGGTCACTACCACCTATTCCAAGTTTTCCGAGCTGCAAATCAATCTGCCGCAAGCGGCAGGTGACAATACCAAGGAAAAACCCCGTTCGGTGACTGTGTCAGTCGATGCAGCGGGTAATTACGCCATCAACAACAACAGCATTGCGTTTTCCAATATCGCCAATATGGCGACCATGCTCCGGCAAGCCGCCGGCAATTCAGGCGACACCGTGATTGTGATCAATGCCGACGCAAAATCTACCCATCAATCGGTGATCAATATCATGGAAGCCGGGCGCGAAGCCGGCTTGACCCATATCACCTTCGCAACCGAAAAGCCTTAGACGCTACCATCAGGACACCATGAACAGTAACTGGCGGGACCCCTTTGGCAGCAACTGGCTTGGACAATGGCTGGCAGACCGCTCAGATCGACGCCAAGGCCAAACCGGTCGACTGGCTGTACGACGTGGCTATCTCAAGCCCATGGGCGATCAAGGCAAGGTCATCTGGCTACTGGCCGGACGACAGCGCAGCGAGATTCGTCTGGCCGTGGAACTATTGCGCGCCATTCGCGAAAAGCGACTGGATGTGCGCTTGGTGCTGACGTTTGAACATGATTATCCCGATTTACTGGCCGCATTGGACGACTGCGATAAAACCGGGTGGGGATATGCCCCTTGCGACCGATCTAATGCACTCAAACGCGCCTTCCAGCGCCTGTCTCCCTATGGTTTTATCGTACTGAACCCATCACTGCGCCCCAATTTGCAACAAATGCTGGTCAACCAGCCACGCATCCTGCATCTCGGCCAGCCGCATATCGATTCCGGTGCCGATCTGCAAACCTTGTTGACCCAGGCCCAAGTCGATCCAAATTTTCGTTCGCTGGTCAACCAAGGCCGACAACGTCACCTGTGGTGGATTCACGATGCACATTTCCACGCCCGCCAATGGCATCACTGGTTGG
>DDOT01000039.1 GCA_002341815.1 Thiobacillus sp. UBA2487
GCTATGTTTGTCATGTATTGGTTTTAACGATCAACATCAGTTAATGAAGCACAGATTAAGTTTCACACGTAGAGACGTTAATCATTGCTTCCTTAACATAGCATGCTTTCAATATGCTCAGCAACTAATCGACATATCAGGTCACATCTGGTTACAGATGGTTACCGGTTTTTTGTCCTCTAGTCCTGCCCTGCTTCGTTAGTTGCACTGTATCCGTTGATACGATTATCTAACCAAAGGAGTTGCACCATGAACAAGACCAATCTGATTACCGCCAGCCTGTTTGCCGCTTTGTTAAGTGGCTTGTCTGTTTCTGCCTTGGCTGATACCACCGCAACCACACCGGCCCCAAGTGCTGGTAATGCTGCACAAGTGCAAGCCCCCATGCAAGTGACATCCAACAAGGAAGTGCACAAAGTACGCAAGGCCGAACACAAAGCCACCAAGAAGGCCGGCGAATCGGTTAAGGCCAACAAATCGGATGCTGAAGCCAAAATTGGCAAATCTGAAGGCAAGGCCGGCAAACTGGAAGCCAAGGCCAACAAAACGGAAAACAAAGCTGTCAAGTCAGAAGCCAAGACTGGCAGCCAACAAAAAACGGATGCAGCACCTGCCAAACCATAATATGCTTGCAAGCTGTACCGTGCGGGGCTCGGGCGAGCTCCGCTTTTTTTTAAGGCATCCATGATTACCCACAACAAGGCCCGAATTTGGGTTGACGCTGACGCATGCCCTTCCGTCATCAAGGACATTCTGTTTCGTGCTGCACAACGTGCGTCGATCCACCTGACCTTGATTGCCAACCGGTTGTTGGCTGTCCCCCCGTCGCCCTGGATACATGCCGTACAGGTTCCGCACGGGTTCGATGTGGCTGATCAGGAAATCATTAAACGCCTGCATCCCGGCGATCTGATCATCACGGCGGATATACCTCTGGCTTCCGAAGCACTGGCAAACGGCGGTCTTGCACTGAGTCCTCGCGGTGAATTTTTTTCAGCAGATACCATTCAGGCACAACTTACCATGCGGGATTTTATGGATAACCTGCGCGCCAGCGGTATTCAAACCGGTGGGCCTCCACCATTCAGTCAAGCAGATCGCAAACAATTTGCAGCGCAACTGGACAAATGGTTGGCGAGGTAACCCGCCGGCCTACATATCCACCATTTCGGCCAACAATTTATCCATTTGTTCGCGTCCTTGCGGAGTTGCCATAATCACCAGTGTTGTGCCGGCACGCACCTGATAATCATCGTCCGGATTGAATTCCCAACGTCCCTGCTCGTGCGTAGCCACCAGCAGATATTCGCGCGAGTGCTGGCGCATTTGCCCCATGCGTCTGCGCAAAGCGCCCAAATCAACGGGTTGAAACCCGCTTGGCACCTCGACTTCTTCCATGCGCAATGCATCATCGCTTTGCAGCATGCGGTCCATAAAATCCACAGCATGTGGTCGCAGCATGGCCGAAGCGATATGCATCGCGCCACTAAAGTCAGGGGACACAATCTGATCGACCCCCACGCGATGCGCTTTGTTTTCATTCCGAATATCGTGCAAACGCACCACAACCCGCACAGCGGGGTTCAGCAGTTTGACCGATAGCGAGATCATCAAGTTGTGGCTGTCGTCAGAAGTCAATGCAAACACACCGGCTGCCCGCATGACGCCGGCTCGTTTCAGCACATCATCATCGGATGCATCTTCCGTCAGAAACAGACCCTGCGGATAGCGCTGCAACCAAGCCGAAACAGCATCTTGATCTCGGTCAATCACCACAAAGGGACGTCCGGTTTTCAGCAACTCCCCTGCCACATTCAACCCGACTCGCCCCACACCACACACCAAATAATGGCCGCTCAACGCGGCAATTTGTCTTTCCATGCGTTTCTTTCTCAGACTGCCATCCAGATCGGCATCCACCAGCAACGCGACCACGCGCGAAAACAGATAGCTCAAACTGCCGATGCCGAATACGGCAATCAATACGGTAAACAACCGGCCATACGGATGAGCGGAAAGATCGACCACCTCGGAAAAACCAATCGTCGAGATGGTGATGAAGGTCATGTAAAAGCTGTCAATCCACGTCGCCGTTGGCTGGCCAATGTGGTGGTAACCGACCGTACCGAGCAGGGTCACGGTCACTAACACCAACAGCCCGGCCAGCAACCCTGTCCAGTGCGGACTTGCCAGAATTTGTTTCACCCAGCGCCCCCACAACGTGCAAATCTGAATCGTGTCACAGCGATATCCAAACCGCCCACTAACAAAAATCAAGTGGGCGGTTTTGTTGCCATCCTGTCAAACCAATACGGTTCAAAACACCGCTTCATTCAGCATGTACACAACCAACGAAGCAAACAGACAATAAATACCAAACAACTGCCAACGCCCGTGTTCCAGCCATACCGACAACCAGCGCAACGCCAACAAACCGGCCACAAAACTAAACACCATGGCCAGCAGTCCGGGTAAAAACACGTGCATCATGGCGGGCCCTGTCAATGGCACATGCTGCTCTTTAACCAGACGCAATGCCTCACGCACAATCACCGGCGGGGTTAACACTACCGCCAGGGCAAAGCTGAATTCCTCAATTTTGACGCGTGAAATATTCAACAACAATCCGGTAGAAATTGTGGCACCCGAGCGGGAAAATCCACGAAACGGCAAACAGATGCCTTGCACAGCGCCAATCAGGGCGGCATCAATGCTGCGCAGCGGTTTACCTGCACCGCCATGCGCGCGACTGGAGAAACCGGCCACCAAAATCAAAATACCCGCCGCAAACAACGCAGCAGAAATGAGTGATGTGTTGCCAAACAGGTTCTCAATTTCAGCATGGGCCATCCCCTTCATCATGGTATGCTCAATCACATACTTAAGGCTTAACCCAACCACCCCGGTGAATCCCGTGGCAATCACCACCAGACGAACAGCATCCATAAACGCCTGACGGGAAGAAAAAAAACTTTTCTTCCATGAGCTCCAGAAATACCAGATCACCGCGAACATCGTACCGGTATGCAACATCACCAATAACAATGTCATTTCTGGTGCTGTCGGGTCTAAACCCATTAATTTTTCTGCCACAATCACATGCGCAGAACTGGAGACCGGCAATAATTCAGCCGCCCCTTGAATCACGGCAAGTATCAAAATTTGGGTAAGCGTCATCTTGACTCCGATAAGTTTATTGGCTGTTGGCGGGTGGTGCCGCCAATTATAGAGAATCCATTGAATAAAGGCGAATCTTTACCAAGACATCAAACAAATTCACGCCTATTCTACTGCGAAACAATGTCGAATCCATGGCTGTTCTGTTAACCCGATCTGTTCATACATTAACACGCGCCCTCACTTGCGTTCCCTTTTGAAATATTATTCGATTGGGCGTACGCATAACAACGCCACGCTCTCATAAAATGCCACTCCGTAACAAAATCCTGCGTGGTCATCACGCGGATTCATGAAAAGATCGGGTAAAATCAAATCCCGTTTGATTGCAACCTCATCGACATGCCTCTTATAGAACTTCTTGCTCCCGCCAAAACATCTGCCATCGGCCAAGAGGCCATCTTGCATGGTGCGGATGCCGTGTACATTGGCGGCCCTTCGTTTGGCGCGCGCAGCAACGCCTGCAATTCCGTTAGCGATATCGCATCACTGGTTGAATTTGCGCATCGATTTCATGCGCGCATTTATGTCACGTTCAACACCATTTTACACGATGCCGAGCTTGAGCCAGCCCGCAAGCTGGTTCATGAATTGTACGATGCCGGGGTAGACGCACTGATTATTCAAGACATGGGGCTGTTGGAACTGGATTTACCGCCCATTGACCTGCATGCATCTACCCAATGCGATATTCGCACACCGGAAAAGGCGCGTTTTTTGGCCGATGCCGGGTTCTCCCAATTGGTATTGGCGCGCGAACTGACCATTGAACAAATTGCAGCCATCCGCGCAATGGTGCCCGATGGTGTGATGCTTGAGCACTTTGTGCATGGCGCATTATGCGTAGCCTATTCCGGTCAGTGCTATATCAGCCATGCGCAAACCGGGCGCAGCGCCAATCGTGGCGATTGCTCGCAAGCCTGCCGTCTCAATTACACGTTGGAAGACGACCAAGGACGTGTGGTTGCCTTTGACAAACATTTGCTGTCGGTGAAAGACAACAACCAGAGCGCCAATCTGTCTGCACTGGCGCGTGCCGGCATCCAAAGCTTCAAAATTGAAGGTCGATACAAAGACATGGCCTATGTCAAGAACATCACCGGCCATTATCGACAACTCATCGACCAGGCACTAATCCGGCACGGTGAATTCAGCGCTGCCTCCAGCGGCGCCACCCAACTGCATTTCACGCCTGACCCTGACCGCTCGTTTCACCGTGGCGCGACAGATTACTTCGCCAACGGACGACAATCCGACATCGGGGCTTTCGATACGCCAACGTATGTTGGTTTACCAATCGGCAGTGTGACGCGCGTTGATCACGATGCCTTTGAATTGCTCTGCCATCAACCGCTCAGTAACGGCGATGGTTTGGCGTGGATGCATAAGCGCACGGTGATCGGATTGCAAGCCAATACCGTCAAACGGATTGATCATGAACACTGGCGGGTATTTCCGAACGAATCGCTGGCGCAATTGCCCGGACTGGCGGTTGGCACGGTGATCTCGCGCAACCGCGACCACGCGTGGGATGTGCTGATGAGCCACCATTCCGCCGACCGTCATATTCGCCTCAGCGCACGTTTTAGCGAGCTGGATCATGGAGTTGCTTTAACCCTGACTGACGAAGACCAACTTATCGGGCACGCGCAACTTACGCTTGACAAGCAACCTGCCAAACAGCCAGAACAAGCCGAAACATCCCTGCGCACGCAACTTGACCGCTTTGGCAACACCCATTTTCGCCTTGTACACATTGACGTTGATTGGCAACACGCCTGGTTTATTCCCGCATCCTTGCTGAATCAACTGCGCCGCGATGCCCTGCATCAGCTTGAACAAAACCGTTTGAACGCGTATACGCGCGCCAGGCGCCGTGCCGAAAGCGTGCCTGCTCCCCACTATCCGGAAGACAGCCTGACTTATCTGGCCAATGTGTATAACCAGGCCGCCCGACGATTTTATGAACAACATGGCGTCAAGCTGATCGCTGCCGCATTTGAAGCGCATGAAGAAACCGGTGACGTATCGTTAATGATCACCAAACACTGCCTGCGCTATTCGTTTAGCCTGTGCCCCAAACAAACCAAGGGGATCACGGGCGTTCAAGGCCAGATACGCGCCGAGCCCATGACCTTGGTCAACGGCGATGACCGACTGACTTTGCGTTTTGACTGCAAAGCCTGCGAAATGCACGTGATGGGCAAAATCCGTAAAAATGTTCTGAAAACCGCCCCGCCCGGCATCGTTCCGCTGCAGTTTTACCGCAATTACAACACCCAAATTTTACACAAGAACGAATCCGGCATGTGCTTAGGAAACGCTGAT
>DDOT01000008.1:0-851 GCA_002341815.1 Thiobacillus sp. UBA2487
TGAATAACGGTGGCAGGGGGTGTTGTTTTGGCGGCAAGGTCCATCAAAAGCGGTGAGTCGAACGTCGTCAGCAGTGCGGGCAGTGCTTGCAAGGCGTGCAGGCTGTCACGCAATCCCGACAAATCACGCGGGCGCGCACTCAGCAAGGCAATACGCCCGGCAATGCGTTGAATATCGGACAATCCGCGCAACACAGTGTGAATGTCGTGCCGGCGGTGTTGCTGTTGAATCAATTGGCTGATGGCGTCTTGACGCTGTTGCAAAATGAATCGGTTACGCAATGGATGGTGTAACCAGTGGCGTAAACGGCGCGAACCCATGGCACAAGCGCAGGTGTCCAGCAGGGACAACAAGGTGGGTGATGTTTCGCCTTGCAAGGTTTGGCTGATTTCCAGATTACGCCGTGTAGCCGGGTCCATTAACACATAGTCTTGGGGCTGTTCCCACTGAACGTCATGAATATGCGGCAGTCGGTTGCGCTGGGTGTCTTGTACATAACCCAACAGTACGCCAGCAGCGGTTACACTGTGCGCGGGCCATTGGCTGACATCCAGCGTTGGGCATTGCGCTGCGAATTGCGCCGAAGCCTGGCTGTCCGAGAATAGTGAATCGGGTAGTGGATGTAGTGCAGCGCTGGTGTGGTTGGGGATACGCACTTGCTGCGAGGTAGCCAGCAAAATTTCTGCGGGAGACAGTCGGTCGAGCGTACTGGACAGCAGTTCGTTGCCGGTTTCGCCGGCGTAAAACTCGCCGCTAGCCAAATTTAACCAGGCCACTCCGATTTTTTCAGCGTGTTTGCTGTACACACACATCAGCAGGTTATCGCGTTTTTCATCCAGCAAAGCGGCATC
>DDOT01000008.1:856-1273 GCA_002341815.1 Thiobacillus sp. UBA2487
GTGAGCGTGCCCGGCGTAACAATGCGTGTGACGGCGCGCTCTACCGGGCCTTTGCTGGTGGCTGGGTCACCTAATTGTTCGCAGATTGCCACCGACAAACCTTGTTTGACCAGGCGCGCCAGATAGCCTTCGGCCGCATGATGCGGAACGCCCGCCATAGGAATCGGTTTGCCGCCTGATTGACCGCGACTGGTCAGTGTAATNNCCTAATAATTGCGCTGCCTGCACTGCATCATCAAAAAACAGCTCGTAAAAATCACCCATGCGATAAAACAGCAGTTTGTCGGGATGTTCCGCCTTGATGCGTAAAAATTGCTGCATCATAGGGGTATGCAGACTGGCGGGTTTGTTGTCGGCCACGGTTAGCACACGCAAAAGTTGAAAGACGGCATTATAGCCCGATCATTTCATAAATTA
>DDOT01000008.1:1280-3273 GCA_002341815.1 Thiobacillus sp. UBA2487
TTCAATTGGGCGTATGAATAACGATGCCACGCTTTCATAAAATGCCACTCTGTAACAAAATCCTGCGTGATCATCACGCGAATTCATGAAATGATCGGGATAGCTGAGGCAAACTGCATTTTTGGTTATTGAATCGCAGACCAGTTGAAGCAGGGGCCGGGATCGGTTTTTCTGTTGGGGGCAATATCGCTGTGCCCGGTAATGGCAATGTCGGGCCACCGTTGGCGTATGGCGTGTAACAAGGCGCGCAGCGCTGTGTATTGCACGGCTTCAAATGGCTGGAAATCGGTGCCTTCCAGTTCGATGCCGATGGAAAAGTCATTGCAACGTTGCCAATTGTGCCAACTGGATACGCCGGCATGCCATGCGCGCGCGTAGCAGGATGCAAACTGGATCAGTTCGCCATCGCGCCGGATCAAGAAATGGGCCGATACGCGCAGGGTACATAAAGTGACATAATCCGGTCTGGCATGACAATCCAGCCGACCTTGAAACAAACGGATGACATCCTCGCCGCCAAACGTACCGGCAGGCAGGGATATGTTGTGGATGACCACCAACCGTAGGTCGTTACGCGCGATTCGCCAATCTTGATGCGGGGTGGCGATCAGTCGGGCCGGATGCGCCAAGCCGTGTTCATCGATGTGCATGTTACAGTTTGCTGATCAACTGAATTACGCGTTGACTGGCCCCAGCCTGATGGCTAAGCCAGTTGCGCGCTTTACTGGCCAGCACTGTGCGATCAGCGGGGCTGTCGATCAATGCGTGTATATGTTTGAACAATTGTTCCTCGTCATCAGCGGCCAAAACCACGCCGGCTTGAATGGCGCTGGCTACCAGGGGGTTGTCCCGGTGTGCTGCACCGACAATCACCGGCTTGCCATGCAATATGGGTAATAATAAATCGGGCTGCGCCGTTGCATCGGGGTGCAAGGTGCCGCCAGCGATCACGAAATCAACACACGCATATAAATCAGCTAATGGCTGCGCGTCTTCAATGTAATACACCCGTGTTTTGATTGGAACAAACGAGGTGGACAGGCGACGATGGCGGATGGTTTGCAGACGGAATTTAAGTGATTCGCGATAAACCGGTTCGCAACGGGCCAAATCGCGCGGCGCCAGCAACATTATCCCCATTTTGTAACGGATGGCCCGATTGAACAACAGATAGGCCATGTTCTCTTCTGATTCACCCGTGCCGGCAAAATAGCCTAACCACCGGTCGCTCTCACGTTGTTCTTTGAAACGGATACACATGTCCGTGTTAACAGCCAGCGCAGGCAACTGTTGAATAGTGGCCAACGGGTCGCCCGTGATTTGCGCCGGGGTCAAGCCAGGCAGATCTTGTGCCGTGGTGACCAGTGCGTATCCGGCTTTGGCGATTGCTGCATCTTGAGCGTTAATCCATGCCACCGGCGCCTTGGTCTTGCTGAGCAGGTCACTGTAGCGGGCGGGCAAACCCAACATAATGATGCGTTGCGGGGCAATTTTGTCAAAACGCCCTTGTATGGCATCGGCTTGATCGGCCACGACAAGGTGGGGGATATCAATGGCGTTGGTTGGCTGATCGCCAATCAACAGCAAGGCAGTGTTGGGTATACTTTGACGTAATTGGCTCAAAAATGGACGGGCATGCGCTAATTGATGTGTTGCAAGTACCACCAGCGAACTGCCTTGCACGCCATCGGGCAAACGGTTGAATCCTAGAAAATCCAGCAAACCCATGTTGTTATCCTGCCTTTATGTACATCTCCTGATAACCTCAAAGCATACCGGAAAATGCGGATTTCTAACAGGTTAAACCGTGGTTTTGCTGTAAAGTAACCAATTCTACCGGTTGGACAGGGAAGCGCTGATAGATTCTGTAATGCTTTCACATAACCCGATCGTTTATAAAAAGATCAGGATAAACAGATCAATCAGCGCTTTCTTGTTATTAGCCCGGTCTTTTCATAAATTAACGCGTGCCCTCACTTGTCTTTTGTTCCAT
>DDOT01000008.1:3308-6687 GCA_002341815.1 Thiobacillus sp. UBA2487
AATTCATGAAAAGATCGGGTTAGGCAAATAGTTTTTCACCGATGAATTCGCCCGGTTCTGCTCCTGACGGGCAGGCGAACAAACCGCTGCCGATATGGGTGGCAAACTGGTTGAGCATATCGAATTTTGACATGCGATCGAACAGTTTGACAAACCCTGTGCGGGGGTCGCGCTGGTAACATTGGAACAGTAACCCCGCATCAAACATCATGGCTTGTCGCCAAGGTGGCCAACGCTCGGCAATGCGGGCAATGCCATTGTCATAGGAATACGATCGGCGCAAAATTTGTGCGCCGTCATTGTTTTCCGGTGCGGCCATGGCGGCGTGGGCATTGTCTGGGGTTAATGGCATGCCGTTGCTGTCTTGTGCATCGAGTTTGAGCGCATCATGCTCATGCTGCCCGCTCAAAGGTGCGCCGCTGGTTTTTTGACGACCGAAGGTTTGTTCCTGAAACGACTGTTTCATGGTGTCCCAATGTTCAAGCGAGATACGCACGGGACGAATCACCATGTAGCTGCCGTTGCGCATCCAGAGCGGGCCTTCTTCACCCACCCAGACGAAATGACGCATGCTGTCTTGATCGTTGGGATCGATGTTCATGGTGCCATCTTTGAATCCCATCAGGTTGCGTCCGGTATAGCCATGCGGAAAGTTGCCGGCAAAGCCGCTTTGGGCCCAACGCATGACGGCATGCGGCGCAGCTACGGCTGCCATGCGCCGGATAGCGTATTCAACAACTTGAATATCATCGGCGCACACTTGAATGCCCAAATCACCACCGGTACGCTGCGGATCGAGCTGGTCACCCGCAAAATGGGGCAGGTCGATGAGCGCAGCCGGGCGTTTGTCGGCCAGTCCATAGCGATCCTTGCCATTTTGTTCAAACAACGAGGCCCCCAGGCCGATGGTGACGGTCAGGCGCGAAGCGGGCAGGCCGACTGCGACGCCGGTTTGTGCCATCGCTTGATCCGGGTTGGCGTGCGGGTCAAATTTGGCGCTGCCACTGCAAAGAATTGCCGCCGCAGCGCTCCAGTCACGCAACACGCTGATCAAATCGTCTTTTTGCTCGCTGGTCAGGTCAAATGCCACAAAATAACTGTGTCGTTGCATGGGGGTGGCGATTCCGCCCTGGTGGCGGCCATAGAAGGCTTCCGTTACTGCCGGGGTACAGTCTTGGGCAGTGGATTGCGGCTTTGCCGTGGCCGTTGCACTGGTCAGTAAGGCTGCACCGCCTGAAATGCAGGTGGTAACGCTGGCGGCAATGCCGGATGAGCGTGCGAGGAACTGACGCCGGTTCAGGGTGCGGTGATCGGTGGGATTCGTCATTTGGTTACTCCTATGGCCAGTGCGTTGATGTCGTCTTCTACGTAATACAGTCCTTTGCCGTCCGGCGTGAGCGCGGCGCCGAACAGGTCACCATTGCCAGGTGGTGATTGTGCTTGGTCGGCATTCAGCCAGTGGGCATAAATTTGCTGACCATTGCTTGCATCCACTTCAACGGCTTGTCCGTTTTTACCATTCAGCACAATCAAATGATTTTGCGGCGTGATGACCATGGCCAGTGGCCATGCGAGCAGCCCGTTTTGCGTGAGCATACGGCCAGTATCTTGTGCGCCGGTACGGGTGCTGGCGTGATCGATGGCGTAGATAGCGTTTTCCAGTCCGTCAGTAACGTAAAGTGTGTCATCGTTACCCAGCGCAGTACCAGTGGGACCAAACAGAAAATTATCCCGATCGGCACGCTGGGCGTAATGCTCGCCAATCACGGTTTCTTTTGCGATGGTCGGCGGTTTGCCATTCAAAATGTTCAGGTCAAGGCGCAAGACGGTAGCTTGATGCTTGATCACGGGCAGATGTGTGGCCGGGTCAAGCACGTCCGGCCCGGGTAAACCAAAACCGGCCATGCTGATGAACAAGGTGGCCTGATTGCCTTGCTCGTGCCAACTGATATTGCCCCATGGATCGTTGATGTTCTTGTCGGCCCACGTTTCGACCAGCTTGCCGGAGGCGTCAAATACCAGCAGACAACCGTCCCCTTTGGTGGCCGTGGTGCCGTCGCTGCTGGGCGTACTGCCGACGATGATCCAGCCACTGTTCAAGATCGCCATGGCCGTACTTAAACCCACGCCACCGGGACATTCGGCCAGATGTTGCGGTAATTGGGCAAATAAACGTGTGTTGCCTGTGCCGGGACGGTAGCGCACAATGCTGGTGCCAGTGCCTTGCAGATTGCTGATGTTGTTGAAATTATCCACCAGTACATCATTTTGTTTAAGTGTGCCCATATCGTGCGGTACCACCACCACGGCATAAGGATTTTCATCACCGTTGTCAGTGATGGTGGAACTCAGAAACTTGTGTCGATGCAAGGTTTCGAGCATACCCTGTGTTTCGGCAGCAGCAACTTGTTGACAAGCAGCGAGGCCGATGGCCAGCGCACAAACAAACGGGCGTATGGCGGATAAGGATAAAAATGACATGGAAATTCTCCGTCAAAAAGAAAGGTTGGTGCGCAGGCCGATCACCCATTCGTTGGCGATGCGACTGCCAGCGAGAGTCGGGTCGGTGACCCCTGCACCGGGGTTAACCACATATTGCAAGTCCGGTTGTAACTGGATCCATGGTCGGAGCTGATATTGGTAGGTCATTTCATACACCGTTTCGGCACTGCGAACCGGTTGTGTCGCACCATAGGTGTTAGCGTCGGCATTGAGGGCAGCAACAGCCGGACTGACATGGGCATAATTGATGCTTATACCGAACGTGTCGGGTGCGCGGTAGATAAACGGGCTGTGCATGAGCAATCCGGCGTTGACGCTTGCATCAACCAGATTACGATCGGTCAGCGGACTGCCCATCAGACGGACAAACCAAGCTAATGTTTGATTTGGATTGTCGGTATTGCGCCAAAAGAGACGATCTGCAACGGCATACACAGCATAATCACCTTGATGCTGTGCCGCTTGGCCGTTGCTGGCCGGATTGTTGAGTGACAGACCTTGCGTGTCCAGATGCTGGTCGGCGAAGCTGCGACTGTTGTACCACGCACCGATGCGATACGTCCAACCCAAATCGGCATTCTGTCCGGGTTCGACCATGCTGCCGAGCGCGGGATAGGAAAATTGCGCTTCCATGATGGCCAGTACACCACCACCCCACGCAAAACTGTCGCCATGGGGGTTGAGTTTTTGCGGATCGCCGTTTTGCCGTTGGGTTGGGCTGCCGTTGAAAATACCGGCCAGGATTTGCGTGCCATTAACGGGCCGGGCGGAAAACCTTAGCCCCAATGCGGATAGGGGATATGCCGGTCCTCCTCCCGGCAAATCCGCAGATGGCAGCATCGGCCAGCCTGACATGGTGTTGATAAAATACAAGGCA
>DDOT01000010.1:0-3407 GCA_002341815.1 Thiobacillus sp. UBA2487
CTTGTGCATAGGTGGCCACAAAGGTGGCGGTATTGGGTTGCGACCCATCGGTGATGATCTGCACCACACCGTCCGCACTGCCGGTTTGCAAGCGCCGTTCAAAATCGGCCGGAATAACCACAAAACCGCGCAGATGGCCGGCCACCAACTGTGCACTGGCTTCCCGCCGGCTACGCAACGGGGTGACATGAAAATAGCGCGTACCCGAAAAAGCAGCGGCTAAAGATTGCGCCTCATATGCATCCGACTGCAACACCACGCCCAACGGCATCTGACGAATATCCAACGACACCGCATAGGCAAACAAAAACAACAAAATCACCGGCAGCACCAACGCAATAAGCGCAACCGACGGGTCACGCACGATTTGCAATCCTTCTTTCACCATCAAGGCAAACAAGCGATGCACATCAAATTGGCGTTGACTCATGTTGCCCTCGATTGGGCATTTGCCCGTTCAATCAAGCGAATAAACGCTTGTTCCATGGTTGGGTCAGGCAAGGTCTCGTCGGCCACACTGCGTTTCAAACCATCGGGTTTGTCCAACGCAATCACCTTGCCTTGCACCATCAATGCCACACGATCGCAATATTCGGCTTCTTCCATGAAATGGGTAGTCACCAGAATCGTCACCCCCTTGTGTACCAACCCGTTGATATGGGTCCAGAATTCACGCCGGGTCAGCGGATCAACCCCGGAAGTCGGTTCGTCGAGAAACAACACGGGCGGACGATGCATCAGTGCGCATGCCAAGGCCAAGCGTTGCTTGACACCAAACGGCAAACTGTCTGGCGTCATCGACAAATAGCTTTCCAGCTCGAAGATGCTGATCATTTCTTCGATACGCTCACGGCGCAAATTACCGGTCAAGCCATATACACCGGACGAAAATTCCAGATTTTGTTGCACGGATAACAAACCATATAGCGAGAATTTTTGCGCCATATAACCCAATTGGCGCTTGGCTTCTCCGGTTGCGCGCGCCAAATCAAACCCCATCACACAGGTTTCACCTTCAGTGGGTTTCAGCAAACCGCACAACATGCGAAACGTGGTGGACTTCCCGGCACCATTCGGCCCCAGCAAACCAAAAATTTCACCTTGCTGAATTTGAAAATCCACCCGATCGGTCGCCACAAAACTGCCAAACCGTCGAGTCAGGCCATTACACGACACAGTAAATCCGGGAAAGGCCGGCACTTGGGCAAAATGCTCAGCCAGCACCGAGGTACCACCCGAGCCGCCACCCAACAAATCCACAAAGGCATCTTCAAAACGCGGCGGCACATCCTGCACCTCGCTTCCCGCTTGTTGGGCCAGTTTTTCCAGCGCCGCACGTTGGCCGCTGGCACGCAACACAATACGCAACCCCTCGCCTTGAATCACGCCATCACACACGTCCGGCAAATCAAGGGCTTGTTTCAACCACCCCCGACGATCACCTGATGGTGCCGTCAAACGAAAGCTGCGTTGATGCAAACGTTGGGTCAGTTGCGCAGGGATCCCGCTGTATATCAACTCGCCAGCTTGCAGCAACAACACGTCTTCACAACGTTCCGCTTCATCCAGATAGGCGGTAGACCACACCACGGCCATACCATCCGTGGTTAATTCACCGACCATGCGCCATAAATCTTGCCGACTGACCGGATCAACCCCAACCCCCGGTTCATCCAGCAATAACACCTCGGGTTGTCCCATTAACGCGCAAGCCAATCCCAGTTTTTGCTTCATACCGCCCGACAAACGACCGGCCAATCGCTCTTTGAACGGTGACAAACGGGTAAAATCGAGCAATCGATTGAACAAGGTTTGTTGTTTATCAACCACTAAACCGCGCAATCCGGCATACAGACGCATGTTTTCGATCACGCTTAAATCTTCATACAAACCAAAACGCTGCGGCATGTAACCCACCACCGTATGCACATCCTCTGCCTGATGGATGATATCCAGTCCGGCCACCATCAAACGGCCGGAGGTGGGGGTCAACAAACCCGCCATCATACGCATCAGGGTGGTTTTTCCTGCGCCATCCGGACCGACCACGCCCGTCAAACGACCGCGTTTAATCTCAGTGGTCAAATTGTTGAGCGCCTTGATGGCGCCAAACGATTTACTGATGCCATCCGAACGGACGGCAACGCCATCTTGGGCTTTCACGACCGGACGCCGCCAACACGAATGGTGACCGGCATGCCTTGTCGTAACCCGGCATCAGGATGGTCGACGGTAATACGGATTCGATACACCAAATCCGTGCGCAACGTACTGGTTTCCACTGTTTTAGGCGTGAACTCAGCGCGTGGTGACACATAACCGATCGTGCCTTGGTACGGTTTGCTGGAAGAATCACTACTGACACTCACTTGAGTGCCAGGCACCACCTGCCCCAAGCGATCTTCCGCCACATACGCACGCACATACACCGGCTGAATTTGACTGAGGGTATAAACAGGCGCAGTTGGGCTCACCATACTACCTGCTTCACGCACACGAGAAAAAACGATGGCATCAGCCGGCGCATACAGCCGGGTATCATCCAAGGCGGTTTCAGCTTGTTCGCGCGCCGCGACGGCCGCATCCAAATGCGCCTTGCCCGCTGCAATATCTTCCTCACGCGAACCAACCAACATCAAATTCAATTGTTGCTGCGCGGACGCCAATGCTGCATCGGCTGCCAAACTGGCGGCACGCGCCGCATCGACGGCATGCTGACTGGTCGTACCACCCGGCAACAACGCCTGTTGACGGACCAACTCCGCCCGCGCATTCACATCGGCTGCATCAGCTTGGTGCACAGCCTCGCGCGCCTCGGCAATTTGTTGCGGGCGATTCCCATGTTCCAGCTCATCTAATTGCGCGCGCGCCTGTGCTTCATTGGCTTGTGCCAGCGTTAATGCCTCGCGAAACGGCACGTCATCCAGCGTCGCCAATAACTGCCCGGCATGTACCGATTGACCTTCGTCTACCAACACCTGCTGTAAACGGCCACTTTGGCGGAACGCCATATCGATTTCACGAATATCGACATCGCCATACAAGACCAGGTTACGATCATTAGCCGGATGGGTGATATGCCAACCATAAAATGCACCCCCGACCAATACAGCCAGCACCAACACCAAGCGTAGCTTTTTTTTCATCATCACATCTCGCCCGAAAAAATTTCACATCACAACAAAATTCTGCGAGGTCATGGCATAAAGCCGATAGCCTGTTATATATGCCATTTCTGCCATATTGCGGCAGATTCGTTCTCACGCTACGCAACGTACAGGCCGCACCTTTCATGTGCTTCACGCACTGCAATTTCCAATATCCGATAGCCCACAAGGGTAATTTACCATTCAACCGGTAAAAGCACTAGCCCGATCATTTCGTGAATTCGCGTGATAATCACGCAG
>DDOT01000010.1:3489-3637 GCA_002341815.1 Thiobacillus sp. UBA2487
TAATTTATGAAATGATCGGGCTATGCAAAAGCGACGCGTCCTATCGATTTCCAAGCGTGTGAATATACACACGTTGATTTTTCGCATTATTTCCAACATTGTTGAAACATGGAAATGTTAAACTACATGAAACCGAGGAACCACAATG
>DDOT01000010.1:3717-7903 GCA_002341815.1 Thiobacillus sp. UBA2487
AGCGCGTGCGCGCCGTCTCTGCCGGTACCAAACCGCAACCTGCGGTGGCAGAAAATGCCCTGCTCGCGCTGCAACAACTTGGTCTGGCAACCGATGGCTTACATCCCAAAGACATCGATGTATTTTTGCATGAACCAATCGATCTGGTCATCACGGTGTGCGACAACGCCAAGGAAACCTGCCCGGTGTTTCCGCGACCAGTGCCGCAAATACATCTACCATTCCACGACCCGCATGGTGAACCGCTGGATAGTTTCATCAAAGTCCGCGACGAAATTCGCGAGCGGTTGATTCCCGTGGTGGCACAAGCGCTCGAACTGGATCTTGCCTCATGAGCGCACAATGTGAGGTGACAGCCAAGCGCCTGAGCGGCGCGCCCATGTCTGTATCTAAACCTCCCCATGTCTAAAGCGAGGGGGTTCTCGCGGATATTGGGTTGAGTCGCGTTGGAGCGCGCTACTTCAGCAACAAAATCATATCGTCGCGTTCAGCCACGGCATCGGCAAGCACCTCGAGCAACAACCAGTAATCTTCACCCAACGCATCACGGGTCGTGCCGGGGCGCTCCCACACCAGTTCGAGCGGCCCGTCTACCTCTACCAGCGCATCCCATAAGTCATCCAGATCGCGTGGAACAGGAAAATCGAAAGAAAACGCAATCTGTTGCAGAATGGCAGACAGGCTGCGCGCCGGTTGCAATTGACATGTTTTCATACCGTTAATCACCCTGATCTACAAAACCTCGCCCGCATGATCGGCCAAGCGCGAACGTTCACCGCGTGCAAGTGTAATATGCCCCCCATGCTCCCAACCCTTGAAACGATCAACCACATACGTTAGGCCAGAACTGCCTTCGGTGAGATAGGGCGTATCAATCTGCGAAATATTGCCCAAACAAACCACCTTGGTGCCGGGTCCCGCTCGCGTAATCAGGGTTTTCATCTGTTTGGAGGTTAAATTTTGCGCTTCATCAATAATCAAAAACTTGTTTAAAAACGTCCGTCCACGCATAAAATTCAGCGATTTTATTTTGATGCGCGTGCGAATCAGGTCTTGCGTGGCCGCACGCCCCCAATCACCGGCTGACTCATCAGTCTTGTTCAACACATCGAGGTTGTCTTCTAACGCTCCCATCCAAGGGCTCATCTTTTCTTCTTCGGTGCCGGGCAAAAAGCCGATATCTTCGCCAACCGGTACGGTCACGCGCGTCATGATGATTTCTGAATAGCGCTTGTGTTCAAGGGTTTGCGTCAAGCCGGCGGCCAGCGTCAACAGGGTTTTACCGGTACCTGCCTGGCCCAGCAACGTGACAAAATCAATTTCCGGATCCATCAACATATTCAGTGCGAAATTCTGTTCGCGATTGCGCGCGGTTATGCCCCACACGCTGTTTTTTTGATGACTGTAATCCTTGATGGTTTGCAACTCTGCCGATTTGCCATCGACAGCACGCACGATGGCGTAAAACGGCACATCCGTTTCCAGCCAAACAAATTCGTTCACCAGTAACTGGTTGACCAATGGTCCACGCACCCGATACCACGTTGCGCCTTCCACCTGCCAGGATTCCATGCCTTTGCCATGCGATTCCCAGAAATCGGCAGGTAATTCCCGCATGCCGGAATACAATAAATCGGTGTCTTCCAGCACTTTGTCATTGAAGTAATCTTCGGCAGGCATGCCCAATGCCCGTGCCTTAAGCCGCATGTTGATGTCTTTGGAAACCAGAATCACGGCACGATTCGGCTGTTCCTGGCGCAGTGCATGTACAACGCCAAGAATCTGGTTATCCACCTTGATAGATGGCAATGTGCTTGCCAAATCATTCTGCATCAAGCGGGTTTGCAAAAATAATCGACCCGTCGCCGATTTGCGGGCTTTACTTTCCAGTGGAATACCCGCATCGATCGCATCTTCATAACCTGACACCAACTCATCCAGAAAGCGGCTGGCTTGACGGGCATTACGCGCAACTTCAGTCATGCCTTTTTTGTGTTGATCCAATTCCTCCAACGTGGCCATCGGCAAGAAAATGTCGTGTTCTTCAAAACGAAACAGGCTGGTTGGATCGTGCATCAACACGTTGGTATCGAGCACAAACAGCTTGGTGGCCGCTTTAGGCTTGCGTGGCATGGATTATTTCTCCGATAAGGATTTCAACGTTTCGAGAACATCATCTACATGACCTGCCGAACTGATGCCACGCCATTCATGGATCAAATGCCCGGCTTCATCAAACAGGAACGTGCTGCGTTGCACACCCACCACATCTTTGCCATACATTTTCTTGGGTTTTAACACATCAAACAGGTTGCACACCGTCTCATCCGGGTCGGATAACAAGTCAAAAGGCAATGCCAACTTGGCCTTGAATTTTTCGTGGGAAGCCAAACTGTCACGAGAAATACCAACCACGCGCGCACCCAAGCCACCAAATTCAGCATATTTATCACGAAAATCGCTACCTTCAACGGTGCATCCCGGCGTATCGTCTTTGGGATAAAAATACACAATCAGTTTTTGACCGCGTGCATCAGAAAATCGAAATGTCGTGCCACCTGTCGATGGCAAGGAAAAATCTTGCATCATGCTCTCCGGTTACCTGCTGATTTCAATAACACCACGACCGCACCACTGCCCCCATCGGCGGGCCTTGCTTGACAGTATGCCAGCACCTCGTCGCGTTGTGCCAGCCAATGCCCGATTTTGCTACGCAACACCCCCAGGCGCTTACGCGAACCCAACCCTTTTCCATGGATAATCCGCACGCAGCGCCGATCCTGCTGCACACAACTGGCCAAAAATACAGCCACGGCCTGTCGCGCTTCTACGCTGGTCATCCCATGCAGATCAAGCTCTGCTTGCAACACCCAAGCACCGCGTCGCAATTTACGCAACGTATCGCGTTGCATGCCAGTACGAAGAAACACCAATTCCTCGCCGGATTCCTGCCCATCATCCCAATGGATGGGGTCTGACAAACTATCCGCAGGAACACAGGCTTCATCCCGCATAAACTGGCGGGCAATCGCGAGCGGACGGGCTTTGTCAATCTCGGCCCGACCGTGTTCTGCCAAGGGTACGACCCCTTGCATTACCTCGCGAAACAGGGATTCATCCGACATACCAACCCGGTGATCAAGCCAACGATTCCAGATACCGATCGGCATCCAGTGCCGCCATACAACCGGTAGCCGCACTGGTAATCGCCTGACGATACGTGTGGTCCTGCACATCACCGGCCGCAAAAACACCTGCGATATTCGTGGCTGTCGCGTTACCGTCGTGGCCGGTACGCGTAACGATGTAACCGTGGTTCATTTCCAGTTGACCGACAAACAAATCGGTATTGGGCTTGTGTCCAATGGCGATAAACACCCCGTTCACGACCAGATCCTGCGTGCTGCCATCAACCGCAGACCGAATGCGCGCACCAGTCACGCCCGTTTTATCACCCAACACCTCATCCAACTCACAATTCAATGCCAGCGTGACCTTGCCTTCATTGACCTTTTCCATCAACCGGTCAATCAAAATGCGCTCGCACTTGAATTTATCACGTCGATGAATAACCGTCACATGACTGGTGATATTGGCCAGGTACAGCGCTTCTTCCACCGCCGAATTACCGCCGCCCACCACCGCTACCGGCTGATTACGGTAAAAGAAACCGTCACAAGTTGCGCAGCCCGACACCCCTTTGCCCATAAATGCCTGTTCAGATTCCAGCCCAAGGTACATGGCGGATGCGCCGGTGGCAATAATCAGTGCATCACAGGTATAGGTGCCTTGATCACCCATCAGCGTAATCGGTTTTTCGGCAAGTTTGGCGGTGTGAATGTGATCGAAGATAATTTCCGTGTTGAACCGACGCGCATGCTTTTCAAAGCGGTCCATCAATTCAGGCCCTTGTACACCGTCTACGTCAGCCGGCCAGTTATCCACCTCTGTGGTTGTCATCAACTGACCGCCTTGCGCCATGCCGGTAATCAACACCGGCTTCAGGTTGGCACGCGCTGCATAAATGGCCGCCGTATAACCGGCAGGACCCGAACCCAAAATCAGCAGGCGGGAATGGCGGACTTCACTCATCTTCAAACTCCTTGCATTCATCAACAGATGAAGAGAATTCTAACAGGATAAATCAAAGCTGCGCGTGACAATTATCCCGATCTTTTCATGAATT
>DDOT01000010.1:8015-18244 GCA_002341815.1 Thiobacillus sp. UBA2487
TAATTTATGAAAAGATCGGGTTATGATACCGTTTATCCTGTTGGCCTCGCTTCCGGCTATAATTGCGCAGGGTCAGACTTACCCGACCTACCACACAAGGAAACTCGCAGCATGCTCATGACCGGTTCCCGATCACAAGCCACCCGTAACCGCAAGGTCACGCCACCGCACATGTGGCAGGATTTATTTTGGCTGAGCATCGCCCTTGCGGCACTGGGACTCGGCGCGGTATTAGCCAGCTACTCGCCCACCGATCCATCCTGGTCACACAGCGGCAATACTGACATTGCCAATCTCGGTGGGCGCGCCGGCGCATGGTTGGCCGATATTTTGCTTACCGTATTCGGGTTTTCCAGTTGGTGGTTGGTGGTACTCGGCTTGTCTATCGCATGGCGCGGCTTGCGCGAGGTCCGTTTAGGCAAACAGGTTCAACCGGCACGACACGCTTTTCTGCATGGCATCGGTTTTGCCATATTATTGTTTGCCAGTCCGGCACTGGAATCCTTACGCCTGCATCGTTTTGATGCTTATGTGCCACAATTAGCCGGCGGGGTTATCGGCATGGTCGAATCGGACATCCTGCTGCAGTGGCCCGGTTTTACCATTGCCACGCTGTTGTTGCTCATTGTACTGGCGACCGGTTGGAGCTTGTTCAGCGGGATCAGTTGGCTGAGGATCAGCGAATTAACCGGGCTGCAAGTCGAAAACGCCTGGTTATGGCTGGCTGAGCGGGNNCAGCGGCGCGCCGGCTGGAAAGTTCAACAGCAGGGACGCAGCGCCGAACGCAAACGTGAAAAAGTCGTGCATGAACAAAAACAACGATTTGCTGCACAAGAACCCGTGATTATCGAGCCGCCGGCCCCCGTCATCGAACAGTCCGAGCGCGTGGCGCAAGAAAAACAGGCACCACTGTTTGCCGATCTGCCAGATTCACCTTTACCACCGCTACATTTGCTTGACCCTGCCAACCAAACGTGGGAAGGCGTCGCCAACGATGCTCTGGAAGCCACTTCTCGACTCATCGAACGCAAACTGGCGGAATTTGGCGTAGAGGCTCACGTGGTTGCTGCCTTACCCGGACCGGTGATTACCCGCTACGAAATTGAGCCGGCGTCTGGGGTTAAAGGCTCGCAAATCATGAACTTGTCGAAAGACTTGGCCCGCGCCCTGTCCGTTGTCAGCATACGCGTGGTTGAAACCATCCCCGGCAAATCATTGATGGCGCTTGAGTTACCCAATCCGCGTCGTGAAATTGTGCGTTTGTCCGAAATTTTGAGCGCCAAGATTTATAATGACAATCCCAGCCCGCTTACCTTGGTAATGGGCAAAGACATCGCCGGCCACCCTGTGGTGGCTGATTTGGCAAAAATGCCGCACGTTCTGGTCGCAGGTACCACCGGTTCTGGCAAATCGGTGGCCATCAATGCCATGATTCTCAGTCTGCTCTACAAAGCCGATGCCAAGCAGGTGCGCATGATTTTGGTCGATCCGAAGATGCTGGAACTGTCCGTTTATAACGACATTCCTCACCTGCTCACCCCGGTGGTCACCGATATGAAACAAGCTGCATCCGCGCTCAATTGGTGCGTCGGTGACATGGAAAAACGCTACAAACTCATGTCAGCCTTGGGCGTACGGAATCTGTCCGGTTATAACCAGAAGATTCGCGAAGCCCGTAAAGCAGGCCAACCGATCAAAAACCCGTTCCCCATCAACCCGGCCGAACCGGATTTACTGGAAGAACTCCCCCTGATCGTGGTCATTATCGACGAACTGGCTGATCTGATGATGGTGGTCGGCAAGCAGGTCGAACAATTGATTGCCCGCTTGGCGCAAAAAGCGCGCGCCTCCGGTATCCATCTGATTCTGGCCACGCAGCGCCCTTCCGTGGATGTCATTACCGGCCTGATCAAGGCCAACGTGCCAACCCGCGTGGCCTTTCAGGTCTCCAGCAAAATCGATTCGCGCACCATTCTTGACCAAATGGGGGCTGAAACCCTGTTGGGACAAGGTGACATGCTGTATCTGCCACCCGGTACCGGTTATCCGCAACGGGTGCATGGTGCGTTTGTTGCAGACCATGAGGTCCACAAAGTGGTCGACTACTTGAAGCAACTCGGCGCACCCAATTACATTGCCGGCATTTTAAATGAAGGCGGCAATGACGACGAAGATGGCGAACCCGGCAATAACGATGCGGAAAACGATCCCCTGTATGACGAAGCGGTAAGTCATGTGCTGCGTACGCGCCGCGCGTCGATTTCAGCCGTGCAGCGCCAATTGCGGATCGGCTATAACCGGGCCGCCCGCTTGGTCGAAGCCATGGAAAAGGCCGGCATTGTCAGCGCCCAACAGTCCAATGGCAACCGTGAAGTGATATTACCCGCCCAAGAATCATGAATTGGATCCCAACTGTGAACAAAAGCTTACGCCCATCGCGCCACACCAGCTTGGCATGCCTCCGCCTGCTACTAACTGGCGCCAGCCTGTTGATCAACACCAGCGTCATGGCGGACGGCATTGATGCCTTACATACGTTTGTCCGATCCACCCACGCTGCCACCGCCAATTTTACGCAAGATGTCTATGACCGACATCACAAATTGCGCCAACACGCCACCGGCACACTGGCCTTTGCCCGGCCCGGCCACTTTCGTTGGGTATACGGGCCACCCGTCGACCAAACCATCGTCGGTGATGGCAAAGAACTATGGTTATACGAGAGCGGGCTGAATCAGGTCACCGAACGCAAACTCGACCACGCGCTGGGTAGCAGTCCAGCCGCTTTATTGGCCGGTGACAACAACATCGATCGCTACTTCAAGCTGCAAAATAATGGCACACACGACGGACTGGACTGGCTGATCGCGATCCCGCAAGACAGTGACAGCACCTTTCACAGCGTACAAATGGGGTTTCAAAACGGCATGCTGATGCGCATGATTATTGAGGATAACTTTGGCAGCACCACCGATCTTACGCTCAGCCATCTGCAGCGCAACCCTGCATTACCAAACAGTACGTTTGTATTTACCCCGCCGGCTGATGCCGATGTAATCAGCGATCTGCAGTGAGCCACGACCTGTTTCCCCCTCAACCGGTTTATACGCCGCTGGCAGAATTGATGCGGCCACGCAACATCAACGACGTTGCCGGACAACAACATCTGCTCGGCGATGGCAAACCGCTCCGACTGGCGTTTGAGTCCGGCCAAGCCCATTCGATGATCTTCTGGGGGCCGCCGGGTGTCGGTAAAACCACCTTGGCCCGCCTGACCGCCCACGCATTCCACTGTGAGTTTATCGCCATGTCCGCCGTCATGGCCGGTGTCAAAGACATTCGCCAGGCCATCGATGCTGCCGAACAACGCCGTGTGCAAACTGCGCGCCCCAGCCTGTTATTCATCGATGAAATTCACCGTTTCAACAAAGGCCAACAAGATGCCTTGCTGCCGCACATCGAATCGGGTCTGATTGTTTTTGTGGGCGCTACTACCGAAAACCCGTCATTTGAAGTCAATGCCGCCCTGCTATCGCGCGCGCAGGTGTATGTTCTGCAACCGCTCTCCACCGACGAACTGCAACAACTGTTTCAGCGCGCCCGCACGGCACATTTTCCCCAATTAAGTTATGAACAGGCTGCAATTGCCAGCCTTACCGAATTGGCCGATGGCGATGCCAGACGCCTGTTGACCTTGCTGGAACAAACCGCACACGCAGCCTTGCATGCCAACCTGACACACGTTGATAACGCATGGGTGTCGCAAAGCGTTGCCCGCAATCCGCAACGTTTTGACAAAGGTGGTGATCAATTCTATGACCAAATCTCCGCCTTGCACAAATCCGTGCGCGGTTCGCATCCTGACGCCGCACTTTACTGGTTGGCCCGTATGCTGACCAGCGGTGCCGACCCACTGTACCTTGCGCGGCGCATCATACGCATGGCGTGGGAAGACATCGGTCTGGCCGATCCGCGCGCACTGCAAATCGCCAACGATGCAGCCCAGACCTACGAACGCTTGGGCAGTCCTGAAGGCGATCTGGCATTAGGGCAGGCCGTCATTTACCTGGCCTGCGCTGCCAAAAGCAATGCCGGTTACAACGCGTTTAACCGCGCCATGGAATTTGCGCGCAATGACCATTCACGGTCGGTTCCCCTGCATTTACGCAACGCACCCACACGCCTCATGAAAGAACTGGGGTATGGTCAAACCTACCGGTATGCGCACAATGAACCACATGCCTATGCAGCCGGGGCCTCATACATGCCGGATGGCATGCCGGAGCCGGAATGGTATCAACCGGTGCCACGCGGACTGGAAATTCAGCTTGCTGAAAAACTGGCTCGATTGAAACAATGGGATGAAGACGCAACGAACGGGCTTGGAAACCAACAGAACAGCCAACCAACTTAGTCCCGTCATCCGGGTTGCAGCCAAGCTTGCCGCGCAGCACGCGCAGCACTGAACACCGCCATCAAGTCTGCGCCATTTCCGGCATCGAGAGCGCTGCGTAACGCTGCCAGTTGCAGGGTATACGCGTCCAGCTCTGCCAGCAATGCCTGGCGATTCGCCAAAGCGATATCACGCCACATTTCCGGTGAGCTACCGGCAATGCGGGTAAAATCGCGAAATCCGCTGGCCGCATAACTGAACAATTCGTCACGGTTAGCACGCCGGGCGATCATATCGACCAATGCATACGCCAGCAAGTGGGGCAGATGACTGACGGCAGCGAAGGTAGCATCATGCTGTGCAGCATCCATAAAACGCACCACTGCGCCGCATTGTTGCCACATGGTTGAGACCCGTTGCATCGCTTGGGGCGAGGTTTCGGCTAATGGACACAACACCACATTGCGCCGGACATATAAATCGGCACGCGCTGCCAGCGGGCCACTCAACTCGGCACCGGCAATCGGATGGGCCGGTACACAATTTGCCACATGTTCCGGCAAACAGGTTTGCATCAGCGATACCACATCTTGCTTGGTGCTGCCGGCATCGGTGACCAAGGTGTGCGTTGACAAATGCGGTGCCATGTCGAGCATAATGCGCGCCATTTGCCCGACCGGGGTTGCAAGCAACACCAGATCGCAACCATCCAGCGCTTCGGGAAGTGTGGCGGTCCGATCGATCAGGCCATGTTCCACTGCCAGTTGCAAACTGGCCGGATCGCGCCCGACACCCACCACCTCGCCGACTGCACCAGCCGCTTTAAGCGCCAGCGCCAACGAACCGCCAATCAGTCCAACGCCAACAATGGCGATGCGCTCAAATCTCGCTGTGCTCATGCAGATCGATCAGATATCGCGACCAATCACGCGCGCAATACCACCCAACTCAGCCATCAGCGCTTTGAGCTCATCCGGCGACAAGGCTTGATCAGCATCACACCAGGCTTCGCAGGGCGTCGGGTGCATTTCAACCAACAGGCCATCTGCTCCAGCCGCGACCGCAGCGCGTGCTAACGCGGGCACCATCCATGCCTTGCCACCGGCATGCGACGGATCAATGATCACCGGCAAATGGGTTTCCTTTTTCAGCACCGGAATGGCAGTAACGTCCAGCACATTACGATAGGCTGTTTCAAAGGTACGGATACCCCGTTCGCAGAAAATGATGTTGTGATTACCGCCCGCCGCAATATATTCCGCCGCCATCAACCATTCGGAAATGGTAGCCGACATACCGCGCTTTAAAATCACCGGTTTATTGACTCGCCCCACTTCTTTCAGCAAATCAAAATTCTGCATGTTGCGCGTACCAATCTGGATCACATCCACATTCCATTCCAGAAAGGTATCCAGCATGCGGATATCCATCAATTCAGTGACAATCGGTAAACCTTGGGCATCGGCGGCGCGACGGAAAATTTCCAACCCCTCCACCCCCTTGCCCTGAAATGAATACGGGCTGGTACGCGGTTTGAAGGCGCCGCCACGCATCAAGCGACAACCGGCTTCTTTAACAAATTTGGCCGCCGTGTCCATCTGTTCCTGGGTTTCCACCGAACAGGGACCAGCAATGATTTGCACCGTGTTGCCACCGAGAGGAACCCCGCTGATATCGATCACGGTATTGTCTTTATGCCATTCACGCCCGACAATTTTATACGGTTTGACAATATGCATGGACTGCTCGACACCCGACATGGCATCAACCAGTTCCTGATTGATAGCGCGTTCATCACCAATGGCACCAATAATGGTTCGTTCAACCCCGCGGGATATATTGGCCTCACAGCCATATTCTGCAATCTTGCGCACCACGGCTTCGATCTGTTGTTCGGTAGCCCCCGGGCTCATGACGATAATCATTTCACTTCCTCCATGACAGACTCCAAGGCCTGCAAAAATTGATGGTTTTCCGATGCCAGACCAATACTCACCCGCAAATGCTCCGGCAAACCGTAAGCGCCAATGGGCCTGACAATAACACCTTTTTCAAGCAATCGTCGATACATGGCTGTGGCGTTTCCGATACGGAAAGTGACAAAATTTCCGTACGAGGGAATAAACGACAAGCCGAGCAACTGCAAGCCTTGGGTTATCTGTTGCATACCCAACCGATTCGCCGCATAGCTGCGCGCAATAAAATCATCGTCCTCCAGTGCGGCGGCCGCTGCAACCAGAGCCAGACTGTTGACATTAAACGGTTGCCGCACGCGATTCATCATGTCGGCCACGGCGGCTTGCGCCAAGGCATACCCCACCCGCAAACCGGCCAATCCAAACGCCTTGGAGAAGGTTCGCGTTACCACCAGATTGGGAAAACGGGCCAACCAGTGCAGCGTGTCCGGCTGCAAATTTTCTGGCAGATATTCGCAATAGGCTTCGTCCAGCACCACAATCACCTGCTCGGGTACCTGCTGTAAAAACGTCTCCAGTTCGGCATTGGATAACAAGGTGCCGGTCGGGTTATTGGGATTGGCGATAAACACCATGCGTGTGTCGGTTTGAATCGCCGCCAACATAGCCGGCAGATCATGTCCATACTCGATCGCCGGAACGCAAATACCCTGCGCACCTGTGGCTTGAATGGCCAGTGGGTACACCGCAAACGCATATTGTGAATACACCGCAGAGCAACCCGGTTGCAAAAAGGCCCGCGCAACCATTTCCAGCACATCGTTAGAGCCATTGCCCAACACAATGCGCGTTATGTCGACCTGCCAGTGTTTCATCAACGCCGATTTAAGCACATGACCATTGCCATCCGGATAAAGCGCCAAGCTGCCCAACGCCTCTTCCATGGCGAATTGCGCCTTCGGACTTACCCCCAACGGATTTTCATTCGAGGCCAGCTTAACAATACCGGACGGATCAAGGCCCAGTTCACGGGCCAGTTCGTCTATCGGTTTTCCGGGTTGATACGGCGCAATCGCACGAATGTGCGCAGGGGCAAGATCACATGCAATCACAGCAAATTCCTGGGGTAAGAACCAAGCATTTTAACCAAGGACGCCTCATCCTGCACCGCTTGCAAGGCACGTTGCACTACCGGTTCAGATCGATGCCCCTCGATATCCACAAAAAACACATATTCCCAAACCGTTTCATTGCGGCCCTGCTGACGCACCGCCAGCCGTGCCGGCCGAGATTCGAGTTTGGTCAACGATATGCCATGATCGCTAAACGGCTTGAGCAGACGTACAATCGCGCCCGGCTCGTTCGGACGCGAAAGAATCAAAGATGTTTTGTCACGACCGCTTGGCTTATCGACATCTTGGGTGGCAATCACCACAAATCGGGTGGTGTTGTCAGCTTGATCCTCGATGCGATCATGCAAGTGTTGCAAACCATATTGCTCAGCAGCCAAATCACCGGCAACAGCCAACACCGACGCATCTTCTGCCGCCAACCGGGCGGCTTCGGCGTTGCTGGCCACCGCAATACGCGGTACATCAGGCACATGCTGATTGAGCCATTGATGGCACTGCGCCAGTGATTGCCCATGCGAATACAGCACACGCACCCCGGCCAATCCGTTGACTTTGCGTAATAATGACTGATGAACCGGCAAATCGATCTCGCCCGACAAATGCAACGGCGTTTGTTGCAGCAAATCCAGCGTGCGGTTTACCGCACCCTCGGTCGAATTTTCGATGGGCACCACGCCATAATCGGTGACACCGGTTTCTACCGCACGAAACACATCATCAATCGACAAAAACGCCTGCAACTGCGCGGCATGACCAAACTGGCGCAATGCAGCCGCCTGACTGAATGTGCCCTCCGGCCCCAGATACGCCACGGACAACGGACGCTCCATCGCCAAACACGCCGACATGATTTCACGGTATAAATACATCACGGATTTATCATCCAGGGGACCCGGATTACTGTCGGCCATGCGCTGCATCACCTGCGCTTCGCGCTCGGCTCGATACACCGTTCCGTTTTTCAACGCCCCGATTTGATGGGCCAGACTGGCGCGCTGGTTGATCAACCCCAGCATTTGATCATCGATCTGATCGATTTCCTTGCGCAACGCCAACAACTGCGCCTGATCTTCCATGATTGTCATTTCCGCCATCAGCCATGCATCCGTTCAAATTCGCGCATGTAATCGACCAGCGCCACCACCCCTTGCATCGGCATGGCGTTATACAAGGATGCCCGCATGCCGCCGGCTAGCCGATGGCCTTTTAACTGCACCAATCCGCGTTCAGTCGCACCGGCCAGAAATGCGCCATCCAGCGCCCGATCGGCCAAGGTAAACGGAATATTCATCAGCGAACGTGAATCAAGCGCAACCGGATTATGATAAAAATCACTGTCATCGATCGTGCGATACAACAAGGCCGCCTTGGCTTGATTATGCGCTTGCATGACCGACAAGCCCCCTTCGCGACGCAATTTGGCAAACACCAGTCCCGCCATGTAGATGGACCACGTTGGCGGTGTATTAAACATGGAATCATGCTCGGCATGCGTACGATAATCCAGCATGGTCGGCGTGCCGGGGATCGGTTCACCCAGCAAGTCATCGCGCACGATAACCAGCGTAACGCCGGCCGGCCCGATATTCTTTTGCGCGCCGGCGTAAATCAGGCCGAACCGGCTCACATCGATCGGTCGCGATAAAATATCGGAAGACATGTCACACACCAGCGGCAAGACACCCGCATCGGGAATAAACTGGAACTGCACACCACCAATGGTTTCATTTGAGGTGTAATGCAAATACGCTGCATCGGTTTCGATTTGCCAGTCATCCGGCGCAGGCACTGCATGAAAACCGCTGTCTTTGCCACTTGCCGCCAAATGTACCTTGGCATAACGCGCAGCCTCATCAATTGCTTTTTCTGACCAAATTCCGGTATGCACATAATTGACCCGCTGGTGACCATGCATCAAGTTCATGGGCACCATGGCAAATTGAGTCCATGCACCACCCTGCAGGAACAACACGCGATAGTTGTCAGGGATCCCCATCAACGCGCGCAAATCGGCTTCTGCCTGTTGCTGAATCAATGGGTACTCATCACCGCGATGACTCATTTCCATCACGGACATGCCGCATCCATGCCAATCGAGCAGTTCGTGCTGTGCCTGCACCAACACATCGGACGGCAAGACCGCAGGACCTGCGCTAAAGTTGTATATATGCATCTCAGACTCCATCAACGGGAATCAAATCACTGTCATCGTCACGCTCCAACACGCGTTCTACGCTAATCAGTTTTTGCCCGGCATCCAGATTGATCAACGTCACGCCCTGCGTAGCGCGCCCCATTTCGCGCACTTCTTTCACACGCGTACGAATCAGCACGCCACCATTGGTAATCAGCATGATTTCATCATCCGGATTCACCAGCGTAGCCGCCACCACCTGACCATTGCGCTTGGTGGTTTGAATAGCGATCATGCCTTGCGATCCGCGACCGTGCCGGGTGTATTCCGCCACGCTGGTGCGCTTGCCATAGCCGTTTTCGGTAGCCGTCAACACCGACTGTTGTTCATTTTCAGTGACCAGCAACGAGATCAGGAACTGCCCTTCGGCCAGCTTCATGCCACGCACACCGCGCGCACCACGCCCCATCGAACGCACGTCATTTTCATCAAACCGCACAGCCTTGCCGGCATTGGAAAACAGCATCACGTCATGACTGCCATCGGTTACCGCCACGCCGATCAAATAATCGCCATCATCCAGACCCACGGCAATAATCCCGGCCTTGCGCGGATTGGCAAAATCCGACAATGGTGTTTTCTTAACCACACCG
>DDOT01000010.1:18262-19348 GCA_002341815.1 Thiobacillus sp. UBA2487
ACAAACTCTTTTACCGGCAACACCGCACTGATTTTTTCGCCATCGGCCAATGGCAGCAGATTGACAATCGGTTTTCCACGCGATGTACGGCTCCCTTGCGGTACTTCATACACCTTGAGCCAATACATCCGTCCCATATTGGAAAAACACAACATATAATCGTGGCTGTTGGCAATAAACAAACGATCAATGAAGTCGTCTTCTTTGGTTGACATAGCCTGTTTGCCACGCCCGCCGCGTTTTTGCGCGCGATAATCATCCAATGGCTGCGACTTCATATACCCGGTGTGCGACAAGGTCACCACCATGTCCTGCGGGGTGATCAGGTCTTCCACACTCAAATCTTGCGCGTGGGTCACAATTTCTGACCGACGTGCATCGCCAAACTGCGTGACAATCTGGCTGATTTCATCGCGAATGATTTGGGTTACACGCTCGGGACGCGCCAAAATATCCAGCAAATCAGCAATTTTATCCACAATTTCGCGGTATTCAGCGATGATTTTGTCTTGTTCCAGTCCAGTCAAGCGTTGCAAGCGCAAATCGAGAATAGCCTGCGCCTGGGTTTCAGACAACCGATAGCCATCAGCCAGCAAACCAAATTCAGAACCCACCCCGTCAGGACGGAACAGGCTGGCATCGGCCATGGCACGCGCCAGCATTTCTTCCACCAAGGTGGAGCGCCAACTGCGTTGCATCAAGCCCATTTTGGCTTCGGCCGGTGTCGCAGCCGCCTTGATCAACGCAATGATCTCGTCCACATTGGACAAAGCCACCGCCAAACCTTCCAGCACATGACCGCGCTCGCGCGCCTTGCGCAATTCAAACACCACACGGCGCGTCACCACCTCGCGCCGGTGCCGCAAAAAGGCTTCCAGCATGACCTTGAGATTGAGCAAACGTGGCTGACCATCAACCAAGGCCACCATATTCATACCAAAACTGTCTTGCATCTGGGTGTGTTTGTATAAATTGTTCAACACCACCTCGGGTACTTCACCCCGACGCAATTCAATCACCATGCGCATGCCGGATTTGTCCGACTCATCACGCAGATCGGAAATGCCTTCCAGTTTTTTCTCGCGC
>DDOT01000010.1:19357-20790 GCA_002341815.1 Thiobacillus sp. UBA2487
CAGGTTGGCTTTGTTCACTTGATAGGGTAATTCATCGACGATGATGGCCTGGCGATTGCCGCCCTTGTCCAAGTCTTCAAAATGCGTGCGGGCACGAATCACCACACGACCACGACCCGTCAAATAGCCGTCACGCACCCCGGACAAACCATAAATAATGCCGGCTGTTGGAAAATCGGGCGCACGCACCACGTCAATCAACGACTCAATCGTGATGTCAGGGTCTTCCAGCAACATCAGGCAGGCACGACACACATCCGACAGATTGTGCGGGGGAATATTGGTTGCCATCCCCACTGCAATTCCGGACGAGCCATTGATCAGCAAATTGGGCAGACGCGCAGGCAACAGCAGCGGCTCCTGCTCGGGNNCCATTGATCAGCAAATTGGGAATACGGGCCGGCAAAATGAGTGGTTCTTGCTCGGAACCGTCATAGTTGGCACCAAAATCCACGGTTTCTTTATCCAGATCGGCCAGCAATTCGTGGGCGATTTTTGCCATGCGAATTTCGGTGTAACGCATAGCGGCCGGATTGTCACCATCCACCGAGCCAAAGTTACCTTGCCCGTCCACCAAGGGATAACGCAGGGAAAAATCTTGCGCCATACGCACAATCGTGTCATAGACCGCTGTATCGCCATGCGGGTGATATTTACCGATAACATCACCAACGATGCGCGCTGATTTTTTATATGCACGATTCCAGTCATTCGACATCTCGTGCATGGCAAACAGCACGCGCCGGTGCACCGGCTTAAGCCCGTCTCGCACATCAGGCAAGGCCCTCCCGACGATCACACTCATGGCATAATCGAGATAAGAGCGACGCATTTCTTCTTCGAGACTGACCGGCAGGGTTTCCTTGGCAAACAAATCCATGACGCAATGACCGATAATAGTAACAAGTTGGTGATTTTAGCATACCACTACAAGACCGTGCAGGCTTCGGCACTGTATCGCCACGCAATGCGTAACCTCAACGCAGAATCAAATCGCGCAACTTGTCCGGAATCCGGCCCGGGGCACGGATACGCAATTGTTTGTTGACATTGGTTTCACCAAAAATCACCTCAATGCGCGCAACCGGCACAGCAAATTCGCGTGCCAGAAACTTCACCATTGCCACGGTAGCCTTGCCTTGCTCAGGAGCAGTCGCAACAGAAACCTTCAGTTGATTGCCTCGTGGCTTGAGAATAGCATCACGCGCAGCTGCAGGGGTGCCAAGAATATTCAACACCAGGTCCTCGCCGTCCCACCAATAAAAAGCGTCATTACTCATCTAGGCTGATCTTTTCATCAATTAACATCCGTCACCGGCCTTCCATTGCATATTGCGTGTGGTTCAACCCGATCTTTTCATCAATTAACGCGCGCTCTCACTTGCGTTCCCTATTGAAATTTTATTCAATTGGACGTACGAATAACGACCCCA
>DDOT01000110.1 GCA_002341815.1 Thiobacillus sp. UBA2487
GGTTGGTCGTACACTGGAGAGATCAGCAGGGGGGTAATGCAAGACTTTGGCAACCAGTGTTCTAAGGTTTCGGTCACGGACATGCAGATATCGCCATTGCTTGCACCTGCGACCGGATCTTGCGCAGCATGCCACAAAATTGCGAGTTCACGATGCGGCCATAGCGATAGCCAAGCCATGTTATCGCGTTGGGTGATGATGGGATCATTTTGGCGGCATGCCACCCAGATGGCATGGCGTTCGATGGCGATGTGCATCAGGTATTCAAGGCGTTGTTGGGTATTGAGGGCCAACAGGTTTTGCAGGTGCTTGGGATGCAACTTGGCTTCCAACCCTGTGTGGCACAAGCTGTGCATTACCAACCCAATGCGCGTGCGGTTTGGTAAAACACAAAACTGACCAGCCACGCCAGTGCCAGCGGCCAGGCAACCGCCAATGCGGTAAACCCCCAGCTTTTGGATTCTTGTTTCAACACGGCCACCGTGGACAGGCAGGGTGTGTAAATCAAGGTAAACAGCATGAAGCTGAGTGCCTGCACCCAATCAAGTTGGTGTGCAATCACCCCGGCCAGACGGCTTTCACCGGCACCGTAAATTACGGCGAGTGAACCAATGACAATTTCTTTGGCGACAAAACCGAATAACAGGGTGACGGACAGCAATCGGTTGATGCCGAGCGGCTGGAAAATCGGGCTCATCCAGTCGGCCAGCCGACCGGCCAGTGTGCTGGCACTGGCCGGTGTGACATTGAAAGGGTAATGGGTGAGTGCCCAGACCATGATCACCCCGGCGACAATGAAACCGGATGCGCCGCGAATAAAATGGCCGGATTGTTGCCAAGCTTGCGCAAGCAGTTGGCGCGGGGTTGGAAAGCGCCATGGCGGCAGTTCAAGCAGCAGCGGTTCGTGATTGCGAAACTTGCCGCGCCACACCAGTGCGGTTAAAAATGCCATCAGAAAGCTGGTGATGTACAGGCCAAACATAACGCTGGCTGCTGCAACCGGTTTGAAAATGGCACCGGAAAAAAACAGAAAGACTTGCAGACGCGCGGAACAGAGTGAAAACGGAATCACCATCATGGTCAGCAGGCGCAAGGTGCGTGAACGCATGATGCGTGTGCCCATTAATGCGGGTACATTACAGCCGAAACCCATCAGTTGCATGACGAATGAGCGGCCATCCAGCCCCATTTTTGCCATCAGGGCGTCCATGAGCCATGCTGAGCGGGCCAGATAACCGCTGTCTTCCACAACTGCCATCACCATAAAAAATACCACGATGATCGGCAGGAAGCTGAGTACGGTGCCGACCCCATTGAACAAGCCATCGATCAAAAAGCTTTGCAAAGGGGCAGGGGCGCCTTGCAAGGCCGGCACCAGTATCAATGTCTTCACGTGATCCAACAGCCAGCTCATGCCATCTTGCAAAGGTGTGCCGATGCCGTACACCAGTTGAAACAGGCCAAACATGCACAGAAAAAACAGGGGCAGACCCAGCCAGGGATGGAGAAACAACTGATCAATGCGTTGGCTGATGCCGGTGGGAACCGTGACCGGGGTGGTGACACTGTCGCTGATGATGCGATCCAGTTCGGCTTCGATGTTTTGATCCTGATTAAGCGCCGTGGGACTGGCGTTTGCCAGATGGGGGTGTTCGCGCAGCAGGTTTTCCAATGTGCGGCGGACATGTTGGAAACCCTTGCCATATTTGGCGCTGATCAAGGTGACGGTTAGTCCGAGTTCGTCGGACAAGCGTTGTTGATCGACATGAATGCCCAGTTGGCGTGCTTCGTCGGCCATGTTCAACATCAGCGTGATGGGCAAGCCCAAGGTTTTGAGTTGCAGTAACAGGGCCAACTGGCGATCCAGTTGCGTGGTGTCGAGCACGACAACCAGTCCGTTAACCGGTTGGCTGGTAAAAAAGTGGCGCACCACTTGCTCGTCATCAGAAAAGCCGTGCAGATTATAAATACCCGGCAAATCGATGAGTTCAACCATGTCGCCGCCCAATAATACTTTGGCAGATAATAGGTCGACGGTCATCCCCGGCCAATTGCCGACGCGCGCACCAGCGCCGGTCAAACGGTTGAAAAAAGTGGATTTGCCCGTATTGGGCATGCCGAGCAAAGCAAGACGTTTCACGACAGGCTTTCCATATCGATGTCTATACGCGCCGCATCTTCACGCCGTATCATGAGATCCGTATGGCCGATGCGAATTTGTAAGGGACCGCCCATTGGCGCCAAACGAATAACCTCAACCCGGCGACCTGGGCGGATACCCAGCGCAGCCATGCGGCGCAACAAATCCGGGCCGGCTTTGACCTGAAGGATGGTGGCGCTTTGATGCGGGCTGAGCTGGTTAAGTGTGTGCATACCAAATTGTAAATGAGAAGTATTCTTTTTTATAGCATGTTGCGAGAAATCGCACAAGCCGGATAATCCAGAAATTGTTGATTAACCCGATCTTTTCATGAATTCGCGTGATGATCATGCAGCATTTTGTTACAGAGTGGCATTTTATGAAAGCGTGGCGTTGTGATGATTACGCCCTATTGAATAAAATTTCAAAAGGGAGCGCACGTGAGGGCGCGCGTTAATTTATGAAAAGATTGGGTTGACAGGCGCTAATGCTCCAGCATACGCCTGTTTTTGCGAAAAGGTAATGTTTCGAACAGGGATAAGCAAATATTGTCATATCTTCCTGTTATAAACTTGATTTCTGTAAATTGCCCTGTTAGCGTGTGATTACGTTTTGTCGACTCTCAATTTGTACCACTCATGGCAACAATCATGGCAAACATGCAAACAACGCCGCGCTGGCAGGATGCGCACAACATAATGGGTACCACACCGACCAATCTGGTGGCGGGTGATGTGGGTGGCACCAAGAGTTGGCTGTCCTGGGTGCAACTGGTTTGGCAACAGCCTGCCCGTTTGGTGTTTGAACAGCGTTATACCAGTGCGGATTTTCCAAATGCGACTGCGCTGCTGCAACAATTTTTAAAAGATGCTGCGCGCGGGAAACCGGATAAATTGTGTCTTGCTGTGCCTGGGCCGGTGGATAATGGTCAGGCGAAATTAACCAATCTGAACTGGGACATCCATGCAGCGCAGTTGACGGCAGCATTCGGTGTGGCTGATACCCGTTTGGTGAATGATTTTCAAGCGGCGGCTGCCGGTGTGGAAGCGTTAATGCGCGATGACTGGCGCGTCATCAATCCCGGGGTGGTTCGCTTGGGTGCTACGCGTGTCATCACCGGTGCGGGAACGGGGCTGGGTGTGGCTTGGATGCAGTCGGATGCACAAGGCCAATGGCGGGTGTATGCCAGCGAAGGCGGGCATATGGATTTTTCACCAGCCGATGCGCAACAGGCACGTTTGCTGGCGTGGTTGTCAAAACGATATGCAGGGCATGTGTCTTGGGAGCGTGTTTTGTCGGGTGATGGCTTGCTCGCCTTGTATCAATGGTTAAATGAGGAAGCCGGTGTGTTGGGTCAAGCCAGTCAGGCCAGTGAGGTTCATGCACTGGCGTTGTCGGGTAACAGGCTGGCCAATCAGGCGATTACGTTGTTTTGCGATATTTACGCCGCATGGATTGGTAATCTGTGTGTGACCTTCAAACCCCAAGGGGGGTTATATATTGCCGGTGGTGTTGGTATTCATTTGCAAAACTGGATGCTGACCCCGCGTTTTGTTGACATCATGACAGCCAAAGGACGTATGGCGTCTGTGGTGGCGGTTACGCCAGTGATGTTGGTGCTTAATCCCCGCTTGGGTGTTTTAGGGGCTGAATTGCTGGGAAGTCGACCAGCAGGTTAATATTTGGAGATTGAGATGATGCTGACACAAGAACAAAAATCGAAACAGGAAAAGCTGTACCGCTATTATGTTGAACCTAAAATGGTGACCGAGTTGACGCGACGCACCCTGGTGCTGGTGTTGGCCGGCGGCGAGGGGTCGCGCCTGAAGAATCTGACATCATGGCGTGCCAAGCCCGCCGTTCCGTTCGGCGGAAAGTACCGTATTATTGATTTTGCGCTGTCGAATTGCGTTAATTCAGGTTTGCGACGTATCGGTGTTTTGACGCAGTATAAATCCCATTCGTTGATTCGCCACTTGCAGCGTGCATGGAGTTTCATGCGTGCCGAGATCGGCGAGTTTGTGGAAATCTTGCCGGCTCAGCAGCGTACAGAAAAAAAAGAGTGGTACCAAGGAACGGCGGACGCACTGTATCAAAATCTGGATATCTTGCGCCGCCATAATCCGGAGTATGTGATTGTATTGGGTGGCGATCATATTTACACCATGGATTACTCGCATATGCTGTTGGCGCATGTGGAAAGCGGTGCGGATTTTACCGTGGGGTGCATCGAAGTGCCGGTGGAAGAAGCCAGCGAGTTTGGTGTGATGTCAGTCAATGAATCCTTGCAGATTACCAAGTTTACGGAAAAGCCGGCCCATCCGGAGTCGATTCCCGATAAGCCAGGCACGGCACTTGCTTCAATGGGTATCTATGTATTTAATACCGACTATTTGTTTAAGATATTAATTGAAGATGCCAGTCACCACGGATCGTCACATGATTTTGGCAAAGACATTATCCCTGGCAATATTCATCACGCACGGGCGATGGCCTATCCGTTCCGTAATCAAAAAGGTGAACCGGGATATTGGCGTGATGTCGGGACGGTGTATTCCTATTGGCAAGCCAACATGGAACTTTGCGGTATTGATCCGGAGCTTAATTTGTATGATCGGGATTGGCCGATCTGGACCTATCAACCGCAATCTGCGCCTGCCAAATTTGTGTTTGATGATGAAGGGCGTCGGGGCGAAGCCATTGATTCGCTGGTTTCCGCCGGTTGTATTATTTCGGGGGCTCGTTTAAAACGCTCCATGGTGTTTTTTGGTTGCCTGATTGAAAATTACAGTTTGGTGAAAGACAGTGTGCTGTTGCCAAAAGTAACGGTAGGGCGTAATTGCCGGATTTCGCGGGCTATTGTTGACAAAGCCACGGTAATCCCTGACGACACGGTGATCGGGGAAGATCTGGAGGAAGACGCCAAGCGGTTTCATGTTACCAAAGAAGGCATTGTGTTGGTGACGCCGGAAATGATGGGTCAAAATCTTTATCGCTGACAGGAAACGTCATGAGTAACCGCTTGAATGTTGTACTGTGCTGGCACATGCACCAGCCCTATTATCGTGATGGCACCGATGGCGACTATCGTTTGCCGTGGGTGTACTTGCATGGCATCAAAGACTACAGCGACATGGCTGCGCATTTAGAACGCCATCCATCGATGCGTGCAGTGGTGAATTTTGCACCGGTATTATTGGAACAACTGGATGATTATGCACACCAGTTGAGCCGATTATTGGAGAATGGCATACCAACCAGAGATGGTTTCCTTAACCTGCTTGCGGGCATTACGGCCATTCCGGCTGACTCGCAAGCGCGTATGCAATTGGTGCGGGATTGCATGCGTGCACATGCGCCACGTATGATCCATCCTTATCCGGTATTTTCTAATTTGTTGCATTTGTTGGGGATGACGGATAACGCCGATGTGGCTGCAACGGGAGCCGAGACTTTGGTGCGGTATCTGTCCGATCAGTATTTCCTGGATTTGCTCATGTGGTATCACTTGGCATGGTTGGGACAAAGCCTGCGTGATGAGCCAGCCGTGCAAGCGTTGTTTGAGCGCGCCGCAGGATTTACGGAACAAGATCGTCACCAGTTGCTCGTCGTGATGCGCGATTGTTTGGTGGGTTTGATTCCACGCTACCGTCAATTGGCGGATCGGCAGCAAATTGAATTGTCGATGACGCCGTATGGGCACCCGATCATTCCTCTCATGTACAGTTTTGATGCAATGAATTGTGCCATGCCCGATGCGCCGCACCCCCATGCGAGCGGCTATCCGGGTGGTGCTGAGCGTAGCCATTGGCATGTTCAGCATGGTATTGAGGTGTTTGAGCGGTTTTTCGGGCGCAAACCGCAGGGAGTGTGGTTGGCTGAAGGCGGTATTAGTGAAGCAGCGGTTGAGTTGTTAGACGAATTTTCTATTCGCTGGACTGCATCGGGTGAAGGGGTGTGGCGTAATAGTTGTCGACGGTCGGCGTTGCCCGAAGATGTGGTGCAATCCCGTCGCTTGTTGTTTGCCCCATGGCAGCACCCCGATAGTTCCACCCGGCTGTTTTTTCGTGATGACGGCTTGTCCGATTTGATTGGCTTTCGTTACAGCAACTGGCATGCTGACGATGCGGTAGCTGACTTTATGCAGCATTTATATAACATCGCTGCGTTTTTAGGCGATGCATCCACAACGCAAGTCGTGCCCATTATTCTGGATGGTGAAAATGCATGGGAATATTATCCGAACAACGGACATGATTTTCTGGATGGATTGTATCGGGCACTATCGGAGTCACCACGTATCCGCATGATGACGTTTGCCGAGGCAGCGCAAGCGTTGCCTTCGNNAAGCCATGCCAAACCTATGCGAGGGTAGTTGGGTGTACGGTTCCTTTTCAACGTGGATTGGCTCTGCCGATAAAAACCGGGGTTGGGATTATCTGGTAGCGGCGAAGCAGGCGTTTGATGAGACGATGCTCAGCGGTAATCTGGATGATGAGCAACAACAGGCCGCTGTTCAACAATTGGCAATTTGTGAAGGTTCTGATTGGTTTTGGTGGTTTGGCGATTATAATCCGGCCACCAGCGTGAGTGATTTTGAACGACTGTTTCGTGAGCAATTGCGGCACTTGTATCAGTTGCTGGGAAAAACAGCGCCAGTGCATTTAGATGTTCCCTTGTCACACGGCGGTGGCTTTGCCGAAAATGCGGGCACCATGCGGAGGAATGTGGAATGACGCTAGTGCGCCGTGCCGGGGTGTTGTTGCACCCCACCTCTTTACCGTCAGGTTGTCTGGATGATGACGCCAAACGCTGGATAGACTGGTTGGCGAGTTGCGGTTTTCGGGTATGGCAAATGTTGCCGTTAGGCTTGCCGCTGGATGGCGTGTCTCCCTATCAGTGCGTATCGGCATTTGCCTTGAATCCCGCTTTGTTTCCATCCGATTTGCCTGTAGTGCCGAGCAACAGTAAGGCATTTCAGGCGTGGCATGCCCGTCAGCGTGAATGGATCGACGATTTTGCCTTGTTTATGGTGATTAAACGGCACCAAGACAACACACCATGGGTGGATTGGCCGGCAGATTTGCGTGATCGCGACCCGAAAGCACTGCTTGATTTTCAGACGACGCATCGCCAGGAGATACAGCGCATCATTCGTCAGCAATATCAGTTGTATGTGCATTGGCAGCGGTTGAGGGCCTATGCCGGCAGTAAACATATTATTTTGTTTGGTGATATGCCGATTTTTGTCGCGCACGACAGCGCCGACGTTTGGTTGAACCGGCATTGTTTCTTGTTGGATGAGGCGGGACAACCCACCTTGGTCGCTGGCGTACCGCCCGATTATTTTTCAGCGACCGGTCAACGCTGGGGTAATCCGCAATACAACTGGGACGACATGCAGCAAGCCGGTTTCGTGTGGTGGCGTGAGCGACTGCGCTACCACTTTGAATGCTTTGACTTGGTGCGAATCGATCATTTTCGCGGGCTGGCCGCCAGTTGGATGATTCCGGCACAGGCTGCCACAGCGGTAGATGGCTATTGGCAAACGGTGCCGGGTGAAGCATTGTTGCAATCCATTCATGACACCATGGGTGATTTGCCGTTGGTGGCGGAAGATTTAGGGGTGATTACGCCCGATGTGAATGCGTTGCGCGAGCGGTTTGCCTTGCCCGGGATGAGTGTGCTGCAATTTGCATTTGACGCATTTGCAGACAATCCCCATAAGCCAGAAAACGTGGGTGAGCGGCGCGTGTACTACACCGGCACTCACGATAATGATACGGCAGTCGGGTGGTTTGCCGGTTTGGATCTGCCAACCCAACAGCGGGTGCTATCCCTCTTGTCTATTTCGCAGTCCGCTGACGTGCCGGACGCGATGTTGAAGGTGGTATTGTCCAGTCGTGCCGCCATGGCGATTATTCCACTGCAGGATTTGCTGGCGCTGGGCAGCGAGGCCCGCATGAATACGCCGGGAACTGCACACGGTAACTGGGGATGGCGATTTGAATGGTCCATGATCCCG
>DDOT01000081.1:0-180 GCA_002341815.1 Thiobacillus sp. UBA2487
CCATCCCGCCAAAAACCAGCGGTTTACCCAACCGCTCAGTGAGCGTTCAACCTGTCGATCAACCATGTTTCGCACCCTTCCCGTGCAATGCGCTGCGCACTCGCATCACAACGTGCCTGATACTCAATTTCACCGGCAGCCAAACTTTTCTCGCCGATCACCACCCGATGCGCCACTCCT
>DDOT01000081.1:206-13810 GCA_002341815.1 Thiobacillus sp. UBA2487
GGCCGCTCGTCCCGATCATCCAGCAACACATCCACGCCGGCCGCCTGTAATGCCTGATACAACCGGTCTGTCACTTCGCGTACCGCATCGCTCTTGCGATAACCAACCGGCACAATCGCCAAGGTAAATGGCGCCAACGATTGCGGAAGGGTAATGCCTCGCGCATCGAAATGCTGCTCAATCGCCGCTGCGACGATGCGCGATACCCCGATACCGTAACAGCCCATTTCCATGGTACGGCTCGTACCCTGCTCATCCAGAAACTCGGCCTTCATCGATTCGGCATATTTGGTGCGTAGTTGGAAAATATGACCGACTTCAATGCCTCGACACAGCGCCAGATCGNNCCCGCCACCACGTTACGCAAATCGGCCACTTCCGGCTCAGGCAAATCGCGCCCGAAATTAACGCCGGTCAAGTGATAACCATCCTGATTGGCACCGCACACAAAATCGGCCATCACTGCAACGCTACGATCAGCCACCACACGCACGGCCAATCCGACCGGCCCGACCGACCCCGGCCGGCAACCCGCGACAGCCAGCACCGTTTGGGCATCTGCCAAACGCACGTCACCGCCCAACAAACGCCCTGCCTTGACCTCATTCAACTGATGATCACCGCGCAGCAGCAACGCCATCACACCATCGCCTACCATAACCAGCAAGGTTTTTACCAATTTATCGGCAGAAACGCCAAAGTGAGCAGACACTTCCTCTATGGAACGACAATCCGGTGTCGCTACTGACTGCAGGGCAACCTGTGGCTCGGGGCGCTGCATTGCAGGCGCCAGTGCCTCCGCCAATTCAACATTGGCGGCATAGTCTGACTGCGGACAATACGCCAGCGCATCCTCACCCGAATCCGCCAACACGTGAAACTCGTGCGAACCCGATCCACCAATTGCACCGGTGTCAGCAGCCACCGCACGAAACTGCAGGCCAAGCCGGGTGAAAATTCGGCTATAGGTGTCATACATGGTTTGATACGTTGCTTCAAGACTGGTTAAATCCGTGTGGAAAGAATAACCATCCTTCATGACGAATTCACGCGCCCGCATCACGCCGAATCGCGGCCGGATTTCATCGCGAAACTTGGTTTGAATCTGATAAAACAACACCGGTAGCTGACGGTAGCTGCGAATTTCGCGGCGCGCCAAGTCTGTCACCACTTCCTCATGTGTCGGACCGAAGCAAAACGCACGCTCGTGTCGATCGGTAATTTTCAGCATTTGCGGGCCGAACTGCTCCCAGCGCCCGGTTTCTTGCCACAATTCGGCCGGCTGAACCGCCGGCATCAGCACTTCCAAACCACCGGCCCGATCCATTTCTTCCCGCACCACGGCTTCAATCTTACGCAACACGCGCAATCCCATCGGCATCCAGGTATACAATCCCGAACCGAGCCGACGAATATACCCGGCCCGCAACATCAAACGATGGCTCACCAGTTCAGCTTCAGCCGGCGCTTCTTTCAGCGTGGAAATAAAAAATTGTGATGCCCGCATGCTATATTCCGTAAGTTTGGCGAAACCGCCATTTTATCGCATAACCTGCCTGTACTGACAGGCATAACAGGAGTTGTTCCATGCGTCTGTTTTCGCGCCGCATCCACAAAGCGGTTTCACAACAAGATACGGTAGAAATCAGCGAGCAATTCGGCGTACGGTATTTGCATTTGGGCAACGACACCGTTCAGTCTGCCATGCGTATCAATAACCCTTGGCACCTGGAACTCACTTACACGNNCTACACGCAAGCCATGATGGCATTCCTGATTTTTGCACCCGAACCGACAAGCGCATTATTGGTTGGGTTGGGTGGCGGTTCACTGGCCAAATTTCTTTACCACCACTTTCCGCAAATGCAGCTCAGAGTAGCAGAAATCAACCCGGACGTCATCCGCGCAGCACGTCAGTATTTCTTTGTGCCTGATGACCCGCGCCTGCAAATTATCGAAACCGATGCGGCGCGTTTGGTACCAGAGGAGTGCAACCATGATGTTATTTTGCTCGATGGTTATGATGCACATTTCCAGGTGCCCGCACTGGCGACCAGCGAGTTTTATCAGCACTGCGCCAACGCGCTGACGCCGCGCGGCATTCTGTCCATCAACTTATGGCGCAACGACCCGATGTTTGACCATTACCACCGTCGATTGCTGGACTGTTTCGAAGAGCGTGTGTTGCTAATACCCGCCGAACGACGAGGCAATACCATTGCCCTGTGTTTCAATCGCTTTGCGCTGAAAAAAAACGCCAAACTGTTACACCAACACGCCATTGCGCTCGAAATCAGCCACCGCCTGCCCTACACCCGCTTTTTGGCTGAATTGCTGCCGCAAATTGCGCTTCAATCAGCAGACTGAGCTTGCCGCCAGTGCAAGTATAGTGCCGGAATCAAATTCGTGCTTCGCACCGCGCTCCAAATCAGGCCACCGGCAATCACCACCGCCAAACCTTGCTCGGGCGCTGCACCTTCACCAAGACCCAAGGCAATCGGCAACATCCCGACCACAGCCGTGAGGATTGTGAGCACAATCGGACGAAACCGCACCCGAATGGCTTCCCGTACAGCCAACTCCATCGACAAACCGGCTTTTTCGTTGGTGCGTACACGATCCAGCAACACAATACTATGCCGCAAACCGATGCCGATCAAAGTCAAGAAACCGATCATCCCCGTCGCATTCAAACCCACCCCGGTTAACACCAGCGCCACACTACCACCGGTTAACGCCAGCGGAATTTCCAGCAATAAAATGCCTGGCACCAACCAACCTTCGAATTGCACCAGCAAAATCGCCAACATCAGCGCAAATGCGGCGAACACGGCCAAAACCAGTCCCCAGGCCGCCTGTTCCAAGTCGGCCGCCATGCCGCCAAACACAACACGGTAACCCGGCGGCAAAGCAAGATCAGACAATGCACGACGGGCTGCCGCTTCCGTACTGCCGAGAGGACCGGACGGCGTAGCCAAAATATCCAACGCACGCGCGCCGGCAATATGTTGAATCTGATTAGGCGTCACCACCAGGCTGAGCCGTGCCAGCGCACCCAAAGGCGTCCAGCCCGACCGGGTTTTCACTGGCAAGCGCTGTAGCGTTCGCACGGATTGATCACTGGCATCCGCCAATCGAACATACACAGCCAACGGCACATTACCGGCCGGCACCCGACTGATCACCTGCCCGTTCAGCAATGGTCCGATTTGTGCATACAGATCACCCGGTGTCATGCCATACTCGCTCAATGCCAAGCTGTCCGGTTCAATTTGCAACTGATTCACCGGATAACCGTCATTGTTGAATACATCGCTCATGGCATCAATACGGCGCAAACGGGCCGTAATCTGCCCGGACAGGCGACGCAATTCATCGAGATGAGCACCAAATACATGAATGACAAACGGTTGCGGGAAGCCGGACAAACTTTCCCCCACCCGCTCAATGGTTGGCGTATCAACGGCCAGTTGCACACCCGGCATGGCAACCTCTTGACCAATCCGTCCGGCGATCGCATCCAGCGCATTGACCCGCGTTCCGGCTTTGAGCTTAACCTGAATTTCACCCGCATAAGCCGGTTCGGTGTAAGCCGTTGATGCATCAGATCCAATGCGGACAAATACATGGGCTACCACCGGATCGCGCATCAGGCGCCGGGTCATCACTTGTGCCACTTGGCGTGTTTCAAGCAACGAAGCACCGGGTGGCAAGGTAAAAGACACCAACAATGACCCTTCATTGGGCAACGGCAAAAAACTGACCGGCACCAGTGCCATGCCTGCCAGACTGATCAACAGCACCGCAAATGTCAGCGCCAGACTGATACGTGGTGCACGCGACACGCGATCAAACAAACGTTCATTCCACGTTTGCAGCCCCTGCAAAACACGCTGACCATAACCTTTCCCTTCAACAGGACCGGCACCAAACATACCCAGCGCCAACGGAACAAACGTCAATGATATCAACAGTGATGACAGCAAGGCCGTCGTCATCGCCAGCGAAAACGGCACAAAAAACAGACCAACTACCCCACCTACGAACAACAAAGGCAAATAAATCGCCACATTGCTCAGCGTACCCGTCAAATCGGGTACGGCAATATCCAGGACACCAGCCAAAATACCTCGCCAATGCGCATCACCCAACTCCCAACGATGATAAATACTCTCCAGCACGATGATCGCATCATCGGCCAGCAAACCCACCGCCACCGATAGCGCACCCAGCGTCATCACGTTCAGATCCTGACCAAGCAGGTGCAATGCCACAACGGCCAACAACATGGACAGCGGAATGCTCATCGCCAACACCAGCATTCCGCGCCCTGCTCCCAATACCCAAAACATCAACAACATGGCCAGCGCCGCACCCACCAGCAAATCCCGACCGAGGTCTGCGCCAACCAGCCCGACCAACCGGCCCTGATCGTAAGTCTCCACCCAGCTCACCCCTTGCGGCCACTGGGCTTGAAAAGACAACATCACCTCCCGTACCGCGCGACTGATTTCGACGGTAGACACCCCCGGCTGCTTGATAATACTGATGGCGACACTGGACGCTCCATCCAGCGAGGCCGTGCTATGCACAGGTTCTGCCGTGCGCACGATATGTGCGACCGCCATCAGCGGAACCAAACCTGCCGGCGTAGCAATTCTTACTGCATCGAGCGCTTTGATGGTCACCGGCAAGTGACGCATCTCAATCATCACATCATTATGACCCATCGTGATATAACCGGCTGGCGCCAGCACAATTTGCGTCTGAATCGCCGAAATTAATTGCGGAACGCCCACTGAATAATGGCGCATGGCAACCAAATCAGGCTGAATCCATAACACCTCATCTCCAGAGCCAAACACATTGACGAATTGAACGCCAGGAATGGCACGCAAAGCCGGTACCAGATCGCTTTCCGTTTGACGCTGGATCTCGGCCGGGGCTACTCCAACCGGAATCCGAGCAGCATAGTCAGCCACTTCATTGATAGCACTGCCCATGATCTCGGCCAACGGACGAACCTGTCCCGGCAAATCAGCCCGGGCGCGATCAATCGCACCATTCACAGCCTGCAAGTCAAATTGGGCGCGGGTGCCGGCCGCGAAACGCACGTCAATTTCAACGGTGCCATTACCCATGCTGGAGCGCACGCTTTGTAGCCCGGGCAACGTCAATATCTGACTTTCCAACGGATTCACCAGCAAATGTTCCAGCTCACCGGCCGTAGCACCGGGCAAGTGGGCGGTGACACTGATTTGCGGAAAATCGAATGCAGGCAACACCTCTACCGGGGTCTGTAAAAAAGCGGCTATCGACCCGACCAGCAAGGTCAGCAACAACAGTAACCATAAAGATTTTCGCTGTAAAATCCGTGGTACGCTGCGATCGTGAGACATTTTATCTTAGTCCGGTTGCTGGTAAGTATTGGCGATTCCTTGATGGAACACCAGAAACGCATTGCGCGCCACGACTTGTTGTCCGGCCTGCAACCCCGACAAAATAACCGTTTGCCAGCCCTGAGATTCACCGGGAACTACCGGTTGCAGACGATTGCCCTGTTGGGTGCGCAGCACTACCCACCAACGCCCGTTGTCTAGCACCAACGCACGGGTGGGGACCGTCAACTGTTGCCGTACCGGTCCTTTTAACACAACCTGCCCCCACTGACCTGCGCGCCAAGGCACAAAAGACGCGGGCACTAGCGGCAATAGTCCAACCTGTGTACTGCCATCGGGTGCCAGCTTGCTAGCGATGCTCACCACCCGTACCGGAATGCCGGTTTGATAATCGGTCGGCATAAACTGCGCCACCTGGCCAATGTGCACTTGATCGACATCGCGACCATATAACGCGGCACTCAGCCACAACTGATTGGCAGACATCACCGTCAACACGCTATCGCCGGGCTGAACATTCTCGCTGCTTGCCGCCTGGATGCTTAGCACCGTTCCGTCTGCCGGCGAGCGCACCATTCGCCCGCTTTGCGCGGCTTGCCACGCTGCGTTGGCTGTATTCAGGCCACTTTTCGCTTGCGCCAAATCGCGCTCGGCGACAATCATTTGCTGCCGGGTGACCAGATGCTCAGCCAACAACTGTTTGGTCGCGGTCAGCGTTTTATCAGCAGACAGCATCCCTGCCCGCGCAGCAACCAGCGCTTGCTGATGCGCCACCAGCCAAGCCTGCGCTTGCGGGCCATCCAGATAAGCCAGAACTTGTCCGGCATGAACCGCATCGCCCGGTCGCACGCGTAAACCCACCAGTCGACCTGCCTCCAACGCACGCACCGGCAAGTCTGCTATCGCAGTCACTTGGGCATAGGCGCTGATCACTGGCGCAACCGATTTGACGCTCACCACCACGGTATCACTCGAATCAGCAAACGCGGGCCATGTCATGCTACAAACCAGCCATGAACACAGCACACGCAGCAAACCTCGAATTACATGTCGCCGAACAATTTCGTTATTGATGTTATCGCGCATAATTCCGATTGATATCGCATAAACGACAACCAGTTTACCAATAAAAAATGAGCACGATATTACAATGATCTTTTATCCCGGATGATGCATAAATTCACATGACGATCACACAGATTTTGCAAAAAACAGATTAACGGCGGCGACCAGGCAACAAAAAAGCGGCCTGAGCCGCTTTTTTGGATCGTCTGCGCAGATCAAGCCTTGCGCTTGATATCGATCATTTTTTCAATCATTGGTCCAAGAATCAATTCCATGGCATAGCCCATCTTCCCGCCTGGAACCACCAACGTATTGGATCGAGACATGAACGAGTGAGGAATCATGTTGATCAGGAACGGGAAATCCACACCACGATGTTCACGGAAACGAATAATCACCAGACTTTCGTCAGGGGTTGGAATATCGCGACTGATAAACGGATTCGAGGTATCTACCGTTGGTACGCGCTGGAAATTAACATCGGTGCGGGAAAACTGCGGGGTGATGTAATTGACGTAGTCCGGCATGCGACGCAAAATGGTATCGACGATCACTTCTGCCGAATAGCCACGTTCAGCGCCATCCCGATGGATTTTTTGAATCCACTCCAGATTGACCACCGGCACGACACCAACGCCCAAATCAACATACTGAGCAACGTCAACCGCGCCATCCACTGCCAAGCCATGCAAACCTTCATAAAACAGCAAATCTGTGCCTGCCGGGACATCTTCCCAAGGCGTGAACTCACCGGCACCCAATGCCGTATTCAAGCGTTTGTTGTGAAACGCCGCTTCTTCATCGCTATGAATGTAATAACGCTTTTTGCCACCACCGGTTTCACCATACTCACGGAACAATGCCTCCAACTTGTCAAAGTGGTTGGCTTCCGGACCAAAATGGCTGAAATGTTGATCGCCGGCATCTTCGGCTTTTTTCATGGCTTCACGAAATTGAACCCGGCTCAAGGCATGAAAACTATCCCCTTCAATCACGGCAGCGCTAATGTTTTCGCGACGAAAAATGTGCTCAAATGCACGCTTGACGGTGGTGGTGCCAGCGCCGGACGAACCCGTCACGGCAATCACGGGATGTTTTTGGGACATGATCACTCCAAGAGACAGAAAAATATAAAATACTTTATTTAACCTAGCATTATATCGCTCTAAGCGATTTGTGTCCAATCCACGTTTCGATTCTACAGGTATGTCAACGACGATTACTGCGTAACCTGGCCATCGAGCGCCCAAGCAAGCATTGCATCACGCGCCAATTTCGCGAGCCGCTGGTTCCACGCTATAATGCCCCATCATTTTTAATCGCCGATTCAACATGGAAACGCAATACCAGCCCCAACAGATTGAGCCTGCCATTCAGCAACAGTGGGAATACCAACAAACCTACCATGCGCAGGAAGACGATCCACGCCCCCGCTACTATTGCTTGTCCATGTTTCCCTATCCATCCGGCAAACTGCATATGGGGCACGTGCGTAATTACACCATCGGTGATGTGTTGTCGCGTTATCATCGCCTGAAGGGTTTTAACGTCATGCAGCCGATGGGTTGGGATGCATTCGGTTTGCCGGCTGAAAACGCCGCCANNCCCGCCAGTTGGACCTATGCCAATATTGACCACATGCGCGCCCAGCTCAAACGTCTGGGGCTGTCTGTCGACTGGCAGCGCGAACTGGCCACCTGCCAGCCGGAATACTACCGCTGGGAACAATGGCTGTTTACCGAGCTGTTCAAAAAAGGGCTGATTTACAAAAAAACGGCCAGTGTCAACTGGGACCCGCTGGATTGCACGGTATTGGCTAACGAACAAGTCATTGACGGNNGACGCGGCTGGCGCAGTGGCGCGCCCATTGAAAAACGCGATATCCCGATGTATTTCATGCGTATTACTGCCTATGCCGAAGAATTATTGAGCGGACTGGATCAGCTTGATAGCTGGCCGGAGCAGGTCAAAACCATGCAACGCAACTGGATCGGCAAAAGCCACGGTTGCGAGGTCCATTTTCCCTATGCTGACGACAGCATCGGCGAATCGGGCGTACTCAAGGTATATACCACCCGTCCGGACACCTTGATGGGCGCCACCTATGTGGCCATCGCTGCAGAGCACCCGCTGGCCCTGCGCGCTGCGGAAAGCCAACCGGTTCTGGCTGAATTTATCGCCGAATGCCGCCGTGGCAGTGTGGCAGAAGCTGACATTGCGACGCAAGACAAAAAAGGCATGGCCACCGGCTGGTTTGTGCGCCATCCACTTACGGGCGAGCAGTTGCCGGTGTGGGTTGCCAACTATGTCTTGATGGGCTACGGCGAAGGCGCGGTGATGGCAGTCCCCGCGCATGATGAACGTGACTTTGCTTTTGCAATGCAATATCAGTTGCCTGTCAAAACCGTCATTGCCCCCAACGACGCTGCTTACGAGACCGTTGCCGCCCCATGGCAAGCTGCTTACGGTGAACATGGCACCTGCATTCATTCCGGCAAATATAACGGACTGGCGTTTCAGGATGCATTCGATGCCATTGCCGCCGACTTGGCCTCGCTGGGCCTGGGTGGCAAACGCACCCAATTCCGGTTACGCGACTGGGGCATTTCGCGTCAACGTTATTGGGGGTGTCCGATCCCTATCATCCACTGTCCAAGTTGTGGCGATGTGCCGGTACCAGCCGAGCAATTGCCGGTGGTGTTGCCCGAAAATGTCACGGTCACCGGTGCCGGCTCGCCCTTGGCGAAAATGCCGGAATTTTACACCTGCCAATGCCCGATTTGCGGCAATTCGGCCAAGCGTGAAACCGACACCATGGACACGTTTGTCGAATCATCATGGTATTACGCGCGCTATGCCAGCCACGACTGTCAGACCGCCATGCTGGATGAACGCGCCGGTCAATGGTTACCCGTCAACCAATATATCGGCGGCATTGAACATGCCATTTTGCACCTGCTTTACGCACGATTTTTTCATAAATTATTGCGCGACCAAGGTTTGGTGAACAACGACGAGCCATTTGACCGTTTGCTGACACAGGGCATGGTGGTGGCTCCCACGTTTTACCGTGAGGCCGCCAACGGTCAACGAAGCTGGTACAACCTGACCGAGGTCGAACTGAGCTGTGACGAACGTGGCAGACCGGTCAGCGCGGTATTGATTACTGATCATCAACCGGTTCAGATGGGCGGCATTGAAAAAATGTCAAAATCCAAAAACAACGGGGTTGATCCGCAGCAACTCATCGAGCGCTACGGTGCCGATACCGCCCGACTGTTCATGATGTTTGCCGCGCCACCCGAACAAAGCCTGGAGTGGTCGGATGCCGGTGTAGAAGGCGCGCATCGCTTCTTGCGCAGGCTGTGGACGTTCTGTGCAGAACACGTCAACCAAGGCAGTGTCTTGGCATGGCAGAACGGCGACGCCCCTTCGGATGCTGCACTAAAAGCACTGCGTTTGCAGTTACACAGTGCCATTCGTAAACTCGATGATGATTATAACCGCCGCTTGTCGTTCAATACCGCAATCGCCACCGTGATGGAACTGCTGAATTCGTTGGGTAAAATCAGCCAGATCACGCTACCAGCCCGTCGGGTAACGCAGGAAGCACTGGAAGCCATCACCATTTTGCTGTCACCGATTGTGCCGCACATCACCCAGCAAATCTGGCTTGCCCTGCGCCCTGACAGCCAACTGGCCGATCAGGTATGGCCGGCAGTCGATGAAACGGCACTGGTACAAGACAGCATTCGCTTGATGGTGCAAGTGAATGGCAAGTTACGCAGCGAAATCACCGTTGCCAGCGATGCAAGTCAGGATGTCGCCGAACAAGCCGCGCTACAGGACCCGACCATAGCCAAATTTCTCCATGGGCAATCCGTTAAAAAAATAATCGTGGTCCCCAAACGTCTGGTGAATATCGTTATCTAACTTAAGGAAATCACCGTGATTCGGTCTGCATCTCTGCGCCTGTTATGGCTGTTCATCCCCCTGCTGGTTACCGGTTGCGGCTTTCACCTGCGCAGTCAGGCCGACATCCCGTTTTCTGCGATTTATTTGCAAGCCCCGGGCGGTTCGGCGGTCGCGGCCAATATCCGCCACATCATGACCTTTGGCGGGCATGCCGACAGTCTGGTTGCCGCACCTGACAAAGCCGAACGGATCATAGACATTCAACGTGAACAACCACAAATGATTATCGTGGCATTAACCGGTGCCGGTCTGGTCAGCGAGTATCAACTCCAACTGGATGTCAAGTATCGTGTTCTCTATCCGAATGGTAAAATCGCGTTGCCGTCTACGCTCATTCATTTAACCCGCGATATGGCTTACAACCCTACTGCGCCGTATGCGTATGATGCTGAAGAACAGTTTTTGAACCGCGACATGCAGCAAGATGCCGCCCAACAAATCCTGCACCGATTGGCCATGTTGCATAACTAACCAATCCGTCCATGCGTATCAAACCGGAACAGCTTGAATCACAGCTCCAGAAAGCCATGGCGCACCTGTATGTGGTATTTGGCGATGAACCGCTGCTGGTGGAAGAATCTGCCGATCAAATCCGTCAGGCAGCCCGACAGACGGGTTGCGCTGAGCGCGACATTCACCATGTTGAAGGCAACTTCCGTTGGGACAGACTCAAGGAAGATAGCATGGCTTTGTCGCTGTTCAGCCAGCGCAGGCTGATCGATATTCGCATCCCGTCCGGCAAGCCCGGCACCGAAGGCAGCAAATACCTGCAGACACTGGCCAATCAGCCCGCTGGCGACAACATTACGCTGATCACCCTGCCAAAACTGGATAAAGCCACTCAAAACAGCAAATGGTTCAGCGCACTGGAACAAGCCGGTATCAGCATTGGCGTGTCGGCTGTTACGCCGACTGCCTTGCCGCGCTGGTTAGCGGATCGGCTGGCCCGACAAAATCAATCAACCACCGGCGCTGCCTTGCGACTGATCAGTGAAAAAGTGGAAGGCAATCTGCTGGCGGCACAACAAGAAATCAACAAACTTGGCCTGCAATATCCGGCCGGCCCGTTACGTCTTGAACAAGTACAAGATGCTGTGCTGGATGTGGCACGCTTTGATGCCTTTCAGCTTGCCGATGCGTTGCTAAGCAACCAACCCCAACGCATCGTTCGTATTCTGGCAGGCTTACAAAGTGAAGGCGAAGCGCCCACCTTGGTACTATGGGTCATCACCAAGGAAATCCGTCTGCTACGCCAACTGTCCGACCTGTCACCGTCACCGCGCACCATGCGCGAACTGGGTATTTGGGAAAGCCGTCAGGCAATCTATCAACACGCCTTGCAGCGTATCGATCCAGCCGCACTCCATGCGGCATTACATCAGACAGCCGCCATCGACCGCATGATCAAGGGTCTGGATAGCCGAGAACCCTGGCTGGAAATAGAACAGTTGCTGTTGAGCCTGTGCGCGCCACGCGCTGCGCGCTAACCAGCCCCATTTGGCGCAGCGTTTCGTTTGCAGGCAAACGTTGTCCAACACCAATAAAAAAGCGCCGACCAGCGGCGCTTTTTTATTGGACAGGCTGTTGCAATTACATTCAAGCCTCGCCAGCGGGTACAACCGTTGCACGAACTTTGCGTGCCGGCAATTTTTCGCGAATACGTGCCGACTTGCCGGAACGTTCACGCAAATAGTACAACTTGGCACGCCGCACATCACCGCGACGCTTGACTTCAATGCTGTCCAGCAAAGGGGAGTAGGTCTGGAATGTCCGTTCAACACCTTCGCCGGCCGAAATCTTGCGCACAGTAAAGGCTGAGTTCAGGCCACGGTTACGACGGGCAATCACCACCCCTTCATAAGCCTGCAAACGTTCGCGCGTGCCTTCCTTCACCTTTACGCTGACGATCACCGTATCGCCGGGCGCAAAATCAGGAATGGTTTTACCCAGACGGGCAATTTCTTCTTGTTCAAGTTGCTGAATAATGTTCATGTGCGTTAACTCCTAAAATCAATCTCACAGCCACAAGGGCTTATACCGTGCGGAGCAGGCCGCCGCCTGACGCACGCGTTAGTAGGGTAGCCAGAATCCGTCGACTGACAAAAACGTGACCGCCCCGAAATGTCACACTGTGGTAAATCTTCCAGTCCGACATCTTGGTTATCTCATGTATTGGGTACCGCGATTGCTTCAGCCAATACATCAGACTCTAGTAAACTCATTCCCCTTGCCGCCAATAAATCCGGCCGCAAGTTCTGCGTGCGCACCAATGATTGCTGTAAACGCCAGCGCTGGATTCGCGCATGGTCTCCACCCAACAACACCGCGGGAACAGATTGACCACGCCAATGCTCGGGCCTCGTATAGTGGGGATAGTCCAGCAACCCATTCACAAATGAATCCTGCTCGGCAGAATCGCTATCACCCAATGCCCCGGGCAATTGCCGCAACAAGGCATCAATCACCACCATAACCGGCAATTCACCGCCCGACAACACATAATCGCCAATGGATACCGTTGCATCAACTTCAGCATCCAGCACCCGCTGATCTATGCCTTCATAGCGTCCGGCCAAAAAAATCAATCCCGGACGCGCTAACAACTGCATCACCAACTCATGATCCAAACGCCGACCATGCGGCGCTAAATACACCACATGCGGATTATCGATGCCGGTCAGTCGCTGACGATCACGCGCCGCTGCCAACGCTTGCGCCACGGGTTCAGCCAGCATCACCATACCAGGGCCACCACCGTAAGGCCGATCATCCACCGTACGATATTTATCGGCAGTAAAGTCACGCAGGTTCCACACCTGCAAGCTTGCCAAACCTNNCCGCTAACACCGTATGCACTGACCGCTTCAAACATGGCCGGAAACAGTGTTACCACATCCAGCTCGCGCAGAGCTCGCATCAGTAGTCAGCCTGCCAATCAACCTGAATGGTACGGGCGGTCAAATCTACCTGCCGAACAATCGCGCCCACAAACGGAATCAACAATTCACCCACTGGCTCCGCATGGGTAGCCACCACCAGCACATCATGCGCGCCGGCTTCCAGCATCCGACTCACGCGTCCCAATACCTGGCCTTGCAGATTGATGACTTGCAAACCAAGCAAATCCGACCAATAGTATTCATCGTTACCAGCAGGTGGCAAACT
>DDOT01000013.1:0-4082 GCA_002341815.1 Thiobacillus sp. UBA2487
GCCATCCACATAGCACTGTAGATCGTCATCGGTTTTGGTTTCGGTGGCGCAAATCAATAAGGCGTTACCAAGTTCCGGATAATCACGAGTCAGATCAAACCCGGCCAGAATACCGCGCTGGCGCATCGCATCCAATACCGGTCCAAGCGGTCGATCGACTTGAATCACTGTTTCATGAAAACACGGCCCGTTAAATGCCTGACGGATGTTCGGCAACCTGACCAACCGATCAGCCAACTGACGGGTATTCCGCAAACTGGCCATGGCCATTTCTCGCAAGCCTTGTGGGCCCACCAAACTCATGAAAATGGTCGAGGCGGTAACCACCAACCCCTGATTGGTACAAATGTTGGAGGTCGCTTTGCCGCGGCGAATATGTTGTTCCCGGGCTTGCAACGTAAGGGTGTAACCAACCTTGCCCTCTTGATCGATGGTAGCGCCAACCAAACGACCCGGCATTTGGCGGATCAAGGCTTGGCGACAGGTCATGAAGCCATAATACGGCCCGCCATTTGACAGCGGGGCACCAAGCGGTTGTCCATCTCCCACGGCAATATCCGCACCTGCACTACCCCACTGACCCGGCGGTTTGAGAACAGCCAGCGTTAACGGATTGACCACCGCAATCACCTGCGCACCGGCTTGGTGAGCCCAATCGGTTAATTGGTCGACGTCTTCCAGTTGGCCAAAAAAGTTGGGCTGCGGCACCACCAGTGCGGCAAACGGTTCCGCATGGTCTGGCACAGACGTCGTACCGGTCGCCAAGTCATAATCCAGCTCAACCAGCTCGACACCTTGGTTTTTTACCATGGTATTCACCACAGCGCGCCATGCCGGTGCAACAGTCCGTGGCATAAGAATGCGGGTTTTACTGCCTTTTTGCGCCCGCACGGCCATCAACACCGCCTCTGCCAAGGCGCTGGCGCCATCGTACAACGAGGCATTGGAGACATCCATGCCGGTCAAGGCGGTGATCATGCTTTGGTATTCGTATATCAGTTGCAGGGTACCCTGAGAGGCTTCTGCCTGATACGGTGTATAGGCGCTATAAAATTCCCCACGGGTTGCCAGTTGCCATACAGCAGCCGGCACATGATGTTCATAAGCGCCGGCGCCGATGAAATTAAGCAATTGACCATCGCGCGCGGCTCGCTCGTTCATTAAACGACTAACCTGCATTTCATTCAGCGCAGGGAACACATGCTGTTCGGTTCGATGATCGAGATTGGCCGGAATTTCATCAAACAGGCTATCTATGCTGGACACGCCGATGACATCCAGCATCGCGCTGACATCTTGTTCAGTATGGGGAATGAAAGGCATCAGTGTTGTTCGCTTTCTACCAGTTTACGATAGGCCTCGGCATCCAGCAGAGCGTCCAGATCGGCAGAATTTGTCGGCTTCATGGTAAACATCCAGGCCGCAAAAGCATCCTGATTTATTGCCTCCGGCGCTGTTTCCAGTTCGATGTTGATGGCAACCACTTCACCAGCCAGTGGTGCGTAAACATCGGAAGCTGCTTTGACCGATTCCACCACCCCACACGCCTCTCCCGCAGCCAGTTGACGACCTGGTGCCGGATTTTCAACAAACACCATATCGCCCAGCAAGTCTTGGGCATGGTCAGTAATGCCAACCGTTACGGTACCATCTGCATTGCGTTTGACCCATTCGTGGGATTCGGTATATTTTAATTCAGCCAGAATATTCATGGTATGTCCTTTCGTATGCGCATACTGTTTATGGTTTGATCAGCCGGTCAAACGTTGACCAGAGGTTGACCGTTCCTGACAAAGGGATAGTCAACTACCTTGGCGTTGAGCAGTTTATCACGCACGGCAATTTGCACCACGTCGCCCACGGTTACGGCAGCGGGAACCCGCGCCAACCCGATCGAGCGATTCAAGGTGGGGGAGAAACTGCCACTGGTCACTTCACCGACACCCTGAGTGGTTTGCACAGCACTATGCGAGCGCATTACCCCTTTGTCCAGCAACACCAGTCCCACCTGCTTACGGGTTGGTTCAGTCAAGCCTGCACGTCCAATAAAGGAACGATCATCCCGCAACCAAACCGTCCAACCCAGTCCGGTCTCTAACGGCGTGGTGGTTTCGTCCATATCCTGACCATACAAATTCATGCCGGCTTCCAGCCGCAAGGTATCGCGTGCACCCAAGCCGCAAGGCGCGACACCTGCGGCCACCAGCGCTTGCCAAAAGCCGCCCGCCTTATCCGTGGGCAGCATGATTTCAAACCCGTCTTCACCGGTGTAACCGGTACGGGCAATAAACCACTCGCCCATCCATGTGGCATGAAACGGCTTGAGGGTTTCGCTGACCGCGCGTGCGCCCGGCAAGGCTGACCAAACTTTTTCTCGTGCCAGCGGGCCCTGAATCGCGATCATCGCGAGATCTTCGCGCGGGCAAATCTCGATAGCACGCCCGTTGGCTTGTTCACGCATCCATGCCAGATCTTTGTCGGTGGTGCCGGCATTAACGACCATGCGATACCGGCCTTCACCCACCCAATACACGATCAAATCATCGATCACCCCGCCTTGCGGGTTAAGCATGCAGGAATACAGCGCGCGACCCGTGACGTTTAACCGCGCGACATCATTGGCCAACAAATGGCGTAGCCAATCTTGCACGCCGTCGCCCGACAGATCAACCACCCGCATGTGACTGACATCAAACATGCCTGCGTCATGACGCACATGATGATGCTCTTCAATTTGCGAGCCATAATGCAACGGCATGTCCCAGCCGCCAAAATCAACCATCTTGGCGCCAGCCGCACGATGCAGCGAATTCAGTATTGTTTGTTTAAGCACATGTTTCTCCCATCGACATTAACAAGCCGGCGACAGCAGAAAGCCTGAACAGGCAGATGGCATTTGCAGGTCGAACCGGAGCGTGGGTACTTAAGGAAGCGATTCCTTAATCCCATATCACCCCCCTGTCCATGAGAAACCAGTCGATTTCTGTACCTGAGAGATTACGGCTGAACGCCGTGTGCCCCTTCGGTGGATGTTTCCATCACTCTCCAGAGTTGTCCGGCAGGAATAACCTGCAGCGATTCGCGGTTCGGGAGCCTGAGCGGTTACGGGTGGTTTGCGCCTTCGGCAGCGTGACGGGCACGCATTCTCCCGCGATATCACCCAGCGTTGCAACGCTAAACGTTGCCCAACGCTTGTTGCAAAGCGGACGGTGGCATTGTACGCCGGGCACGACATCACTTCAATCATTACGCTGCGAAATATTAGCGACGTTATCGGGAATAAAAACCCCGTATCTTTTGTCTGCTCATTATTATTAAAATCTTGGGTCAGTCATGCTACGACTTGTTTTCTTGCTTGTCCTAATTACCTTTCGGATTCCTGCACATGCCGATGATGACGCACTGCGGTCTGCCATCCAGGCGCGATTCCCCTACCAAAAAATCGTTGGACTGCATCCAGCCGCCCTGCCCGGTTTTTATGAAGTCGATTTTAGTGACCATATCGTTTATATTGACCATGACCTGCATTATCTAATTACCGGGGATATTTACGAACTGAACGGCATGCACAACCTGACCGAAACGCGCCGTCGTCAGCTACATGACACCGTGTTTGATCAACTGCCGTTCAATCTGGCCATCAAACGCATTAAAGGCAACGGTCAAGCCAAACTGGCTGTCTTCACCGACCCACAGTGTCCATATTGCCGTCGGATGGAACAAACCTTAACCGGCATGAACAACGTCACCATCTACACTTTCATGCTGCCGCTGCTACCGGGATCCGAAGCGCTAACCCGCGCGATATGGTGCCAACCCAATCGAACGCAAGCATGGGAAAACCAATTGTTACGCGGTCGCGCACCCACAAAAAACCAGCCCTGTGACACCGCCGACTTATCCCGCATAACAGCGTTAGCCCGTCAACTTGGCATTAGCGTCACACCAACCCTGATTTTTTCTAACGGCGACATTCATCCGGGAGCCTTGGATGCAGACAGTTTACATCGCCTGTTGAACGACACGCTCCCGTGATTTAACCCGACCTTTTTCTGCATTCGCGTGATGATCACGCAGTATTT
>DDOT01000013.1:4190-4675 GCA_002341815.1 Thiobacillus sp. UBA2487
ATTTATGAAATGATCGGGTTAACCACAAATGGAATAAATACCTTAACCGGCACGTCAGCCTCTTGTCATTAATCAAGGAGACCTCATGAAAATAATATTGCGCAGCATGATGGTGGCCCTCGCGCTATCCACCAGTTTGACACACATGCCCGTTATGGCCGATACCCCACCCGCACTTCAATCGACGGTTCAACACCACCGGGTGGTATTCCAGATTTCGGATAATGATGCTGCACGCTGGCGCATGCTGCTGGCCAATGCCAAACAAGTGCAATCCACCTTTGGCAAGCCCAATGTGGATATCGAAATAGTGGCGTTGGGACCGGGCATTGAATTATTGCGCTTTGAATCAGTTCTGGGCGATGACATCAATCAAGCCATCAACAATGGCATTCATGTCGTCGCCTGTGAAAATACCATGAAAGCAAAGCACCTCACCAAAGACGACATGTTGCCAACCATTGGGTATGTAGCGTCTGGTGCGG
>DDOT01000004.1:0-4156 GCA_002341815.1 Thiobacillus sp. UBA2487
GTAACAGGCAGGTCAAATACCTTACAATATTTATTTGGCCCGTTGCAGGCTGTCATTTTTTTGTCATAAATGCAAGCAACAACGCGGTTAGCTGCCGGCTCAGTGGGCCTATACTGTTGTCACTATTCCGCTACGCGTTAATTTCTTTATGCCTTCTTTTACTTCTTTCAAAGACAAGCCCTTTGCAACCCGCCTTGGCCATGCCTGGGCTGGCATCTGCGTGGCTGTACGTGGCGAGGCCAGTTTTCGCACACAACTACTGGCGGCGGCACTGGTTGTATTATTCATGTTGGTGCGCCGCCCGCCTTTGCTGTGGTGCGCATTGTTATTGGTGTTGATTGGCTTGGTGCTGGCCGCAGAACTGTTTAATACGGCTTTGGAACATATGCTGGATGCGTTGCACCCCGAAACCGCGCCGTGGGTTAAAATTGCCAAAGACTGCGCGGCCGGAGCCGTATTGGTGCTATCGATTGTGGCACTGGCAGTATTTGGGCTGATGCTGGCCAGTTTTGGAACATTTTAAGAAAATACCGTGCCGACCTGCCAAAAAAGTCAACCAAAATTCCGGCCAAAAACCACGAGCAAAAACCGCGCCCGAATTCGTGAATTAGATTAGAATACTGGCTTTGCCCGCACCCACATTTCGGGCATACCAAAACAGTATCGCACCGGAGTTGCCCGCATGTCTTCCATCGAATCCGTCTTGCACGAAAACCGCACGTTTGCGCCACACGCAGAATTTCAGGCCAACGCCAATGTAGCCGGTCCGGAGCACCGACTATCATTGCTGGAGCTGGCTGAAACCGATTACACGGGTTTCTGGGCCGGCTTGGCGCGCAAGCATATCGACTGGCATACGCCATTTACCCGGATTTTGGACGAATCCAATCCACCGTTTTACCGCTGGTTTGATGACGGCACGCTCAATGTTTCCTACAATTGCATTGACCGCCATCTGGCACAACACGCCGATCGCGCTGCACTGATTTTTGAGGCGGATGACGGCACGGTTACCCGTACGACATATCAGCAACTGCATGACCGGGTGAGCGAACTGGGCAACGCCTTACGTCAGCAAGGGGTGCAAAAAGGTGACCGCGTGATCATCTACATGCCCATGAGCAACGAAGCCGTTATCGCCATGCAGGCTTGTGCACGCATCGGGGCAATTCATTCGGTGGTGTTTGGTGGATTTTCAGCCAAATCGCTCGGGGAACGTATTGCCGATGCACAAGCCGTGCTGGTTATCACCGCAGACGCGGGGTTCCGTGGTGGAAAAACCATCGCATTAAAACCGGTGGTTGATGAAGCCTTGGCAATGCCCAACACCGACTGCGTTAAATCGGTCGTGGTCTTCCGCCGCGCGAACCACCCCATCCAAATGAACGATGGACGCGACATCTGGTGGCACGATTTCATCCACAACATGCCCACGCACTGCGAACCGGAATGGATGAATGCAGAAGATCCGTTATTCATTCTTTACACATCGGGTTCAACCGGCACCCCCAAAGGGGTTCAGCACAGTACCGGCGGCTATTTGCTGGGTGCCATCATGTCCATGCATTGGGTCTTCGATGCCAAGCCGGACAGCGATGTTTTCTGGTGCACGGCCGATGTGGGCTGGATTACCGGGCACAGTTATGTGGCGTATGGCCCGTTGGCGCTCGGGATGACCGAGGTCATTTTTGAGGGCATCCCCACTTGGCCCGATGCCGGTCGTTTCTGGCGCATGATTCAAGATCACAAGGTCACGACGTTTTATACCGCGCCAACGGCCATACGGTCATTAATCAAGCTCGGACCGGATCTGCCACGCAAATATGACTTATCCAGCCTGCGTTTGCTGGGCACGGTGGGCGAACCGATCAATCCCGAAGCCTGGATCTGGTTTCACGAAGAAGTGGGTCGCTCGCGTTGCCCGATTTCGGACACCTGGTGGCAAACCGAAACCGGTTCGCACATGATTGCCCCGATTCCGGGTGCAACCCACACCAAACCGGGTTCTTGTACCCACCCACTGCCGGGCATACACGCGGATGTGGTGGACGAACAAGGCAACTCACTGCCGCACGGTGAAGGCGGCTATTTGGTGATTCGCCGCCCGTTCCCATCACAATTACGTACGTTGTGGAACAACCCCGAACGGTTCAAAACCACTTATTTTCCGGCAGAACTGGGAGGCACCACTTATTTGGCGGGCGATTCGGCGCATCGTGATCACGATGGTTATTTCTGGATTATGGGACGCATCGACGACGTGCTGAATGTTTCCGGACACCGTTTGGGCACCATGGAGATTGAATCGGCATTGGTTGCGCATCCTGCGGTGGCAGAAGCCGCCGTGGTCGGCAAACCGCACGACATCAAAGGCGAGGCGATTGTGGCGTTTGTCGTGCTGAAAGGAGAACGTCCCGAAGGCGTCGCTGCGTCAGACTTGTCAACCGAATTACGCAACTGGGTGGGACAGGAAATCGGCGCGATTGCCAAGCCCGATGAAATCCGTTTTGGCGACAATCTGCCCAAAACCCGTTCAGGCAAAATCATGCGCCGATTGCTGCGCACCTTGGCGCGTGGTGGCAGCATTGATCAAGACATCTCAACGCTGGAAAATCCGGCCATTTTGCAACAATTGAGCGCAACCACTTGATGCAACATGCCATAAAGATCAGCACGGTCCATTATCGTGTTGCGCGTGACATCGTCATAACAACCGGGCACACGGCGATAGCATCGTGCCCGGTTAACGCGGTTGGGCACCGTCCGCGCATAACCGCACAGGCCAAACCGTGAGCATTTTGCTGCACAAACGCCTGATGTCGTGGGTTTTACGACTGATTGCTGTTGTAATGTTCGGCGTAATGGCTATCGTTGCCAGCCTGCAATTCTGGATTCTGCCCAACATTGACCAATGGCGCGACTTGCTATCAGCATCCATCAGCCGGAGTGCCGGCCAGAAAGTGGTGCTCGGGCCATTGCAAGCCGGCTGGAACGGCTGGCATCCATCTGCTCGTATTCAGTCTATCACCGTCTACAATACCCTTAACCAACCTGTCTTGACCCTGAGCGATATTCAGGGCGATTTGGCTTGGTCCAGCTTGTTAACGGGAAAACCCACATTAGCACACCTGGTTCTCAAGCAGCAGCGCATTGATTTGCATCGCGATCGTCAAGGCACCGTCTGGCTCAGCGGCATTGCACTCAACCATCCTGGCGGGCAGCATGATTTTGCGGACTGGCTGGCCCACCAATACCAGCTTTCCCTCCAACAAGCCACACTGATCTGGCAGGATGACACCCGACCGGCGGCCCCGGCATTGGTGGTTAAAGACCTTAACCTGGACATTCACAATTGGGGTTCACGCCACTGGTTTCACGTCTCGGCCACCCCTCCCGCTTTATTGGCACACCCCGTTGATGCCAGTGGTTCGGTCACCACCCGGCATCTGGCTGATTTCACCAGTTGGAAAGGGAATCTATCCATCAATCTGCAGGGCAGTGACCTCAGCCAGTGGCAACCTTGGCTGACGTTGCCATTGGGGATTCAACGGGGATACGGCAATCTTGGCCTGACCCTGCAATTTGCCTCCGGCCAACTGATTCACGTCACCGCCAACGCCCTGCTCAGCCAACTGTCCATGCAAACCTCACCGGAACAGCCGCGCATCGAATTGCTGGCGTTATCAGGATTACTGGAATGGAAACGCATGCGCGAGGCACAATCCCTGCAACTTAAACAACTCAGTTTGCGCTCGGCCGATCTGACCTATATCGCGCCACTGGATTTTTATGTGCGCTTGACCCCCGCCACCCCCAAAAAACCGGCTGAAGGCGAATTGATTGCCAACAACATCAACCTGCAAACGCTCGCTCATCTAACCCGCTATTTGCCGCTCACCGACCCGCAACGCGCCTGGCTGGCCCATTATCAACCTACCGGCAGCCTGCACAATATCAACGCGAGCTGGCAAGGCGATTTTCCGCATCCCGCGCATTATCAGTTGGCGGGTCGATTTGACCATCTCGGACTGGCCAGCTACAACAACCAAACCGGGTTCAGCAATATCAGCGGCAGCATCGACGGCTCGGACAGCACCGGGAGTTTACAAATCAACAGCCAACACACCGCCTTTGATTTACCCGATATTTTGTTTGA
>DDOT01000004.1:4214-7903 GCA_002341815.1 Thiobacillus sp. UBA2487
CACCTATCATATTCGTTTGTCGCAAGCCAGCCTGTCTAACCCTGACATGAGCGGCACGCTGTTTGGCACTTACGCATGGCAACCCGGCACGCCTGGTGTTATAGACCTGCATGGCATGCTGCTCAATGGCAATGGCGCTGCCACAGCCCACTACATGCCGCTTGCCGTTCAACAACCCGCTTATGACTGGTTACGCGAAAACCTGCTATCCGGCAAGGCCGATAACGTCCAATTTCATCTGGCTGGCGATCTGGCGCATTACCCGTTCCATAACGACAAAAACGGACAACTCAGCGTCAGGATCATGGTCAATAATGCCAGCCTGCGTCCTGCGCCAGAATTTCCGGTTATCGATCATATCAATGGCATGGTCGAGTTTGCCGGTACCCGCATGCACATCCACGCCAACACGGCTCAACTTTACCGCGCAAAACTGAGCAATATCAACGCGGATATTCCGGATTTGTTCAGTGGCATCAATGAAAAACTGGTCATTAACGGCGAAGCCGGCGGCAATGCAGCCGATTTTGTCAATTTTGCCAATCACAGCCCGGTCGCCAAGGTATTGGATGGATTAACCACCCATTTGCAAGCGACGGGTAATATGAAACTGCTGTTAAACCTGACCTTGCCATTCCACGATTTAAATAAACCCCAAATCAAAGGCCGGCTATTGTTTATCAATGACCGAACCTTGGCCAGCGATGTCTTACCTGCCATGGACAATATCGCCGGCACACTCAATTTCACCGAATCCAGCATCAATGCAGACAACATTGCCCTGCGCCTGTTTGGCCGGCCAGCACAGTTGGCCTGTCAAACCGGGCCTAACGCCACGCTGATTGACTTGCACGGCAAATTACCCGCCACCGATCTGGCACAATGGCTGCCAGCGCCAATCGCCCGGCAATTCAACGGCAGCACCAACTGGCAAGCACACATTCAACTCTCGCACGGCAAGTTTTCCGCCATTGACCTCAACAGCAATCTTACCGGCATGGCCAGCAACTTGCCTGCTCCGTTCAACAAACCAGCGAATCAATCCATTGCATTACACATCAATGCGCAACCAGCCGGTACCGGCAATCTGATTACTGCCAGCTATGATGACGTAATCCATGCGCTGTTGATGACGTCAGCACATAATGGCAAAACCCGCCTGGAGCGCGGCACCATCAGCTTTGGTAGCCCCGCGCAATTATCTGCCGCACCAGGCTTGAAAATAAATGGCCAACTCGACAGCATCGACACGGATAGTTGGTTGGGTATGATGGATGGCGGAAGTCAAGGCATTCAACAAGCAGACGTTGATTTGACCACCAAACAATTTGTCTTGTTAGGGCAAGTCTTCAATCAGGTCCACCTGCAAGCGCACACCAATGGGAAAAATTGGCAAACCCAGATTAATGGCAGCGGCATACAAGGCAGCATGACCTGGAACAGCGCAAGCCAAGTTGAGCCGCACGGCACACTGGACGCCAAATTCCAACTCTTGGCGCTTACCAGAACGAATGCTGCGCCATCAGTTTCTGACAACCAGCCGCAGGACATTCGTCAGTGGCCCAAGCTATCCATGCACGTCGATGATTTTCGGCTTAACCAACGCCCTCTCGGACAACTGGACATTCATGCCCATCCCGCCAATGACGCTATCCAGTTTGATCAAATACGTTTATATCACCCAGACAGTACCCTTGATATGAGCGCGTTATGGCAACCGGGATCTGCACCACAGACCAAGGCCAAAATCCACTTGACCGTCAACAACCTGGACGGGTTTTTAACCCGGTTTGGTGAGCCGGACACCATCAAACGCGGTAAAGCCAGTCTGGACGGAAACGCCGAGTGGAACAGCTCGCCACTTGCTCCGTCTTTGGCCACCCTCAACGGTCAATTTACCTTGCAAGCGGAAAATGGACAATTTTTGAAAGTAGACCCTGGTGCCGCCAAGTTACTGGGTGTGCTCAGCTTGCAAGATTTACCCAAACACATGACGCTTGATTTTCACGACGTTTTCAGTCAAGGTTTCGCATTCGATAACATTTCTGCAACATTGCAGCTCAATCACGGCATAATAGACAGCCATGATTTTGCCATGCAAGGCCCGGCGGCAACGGTCGACATGACAGGGCAGGTGAATCTGAATAGCCAAACACAGGCATTGCGGGCGGTAATTCGCCCAAAACTCAGTGAAAGCGTTGCGCTCGCCAGTTCATTGGTTGGCGGACCGCTGGTAGGATTAGGGGTGTTGGCGGTTCAAAAACTGCTATCCAACCCGTTCGGGCAGGTCATAGAATATACGTATGGCATCAGTGGTAGCTGGACCGCACCGCAGGTAACAAAATTGGATCATGCGCATGATAATTAAATCGATAGCACTACCGCTCCTTTGGCTGGCTTTGCCCGCCATGGCAGACCCTTTGCCGGTTTGTGTGCTCGGTGACAATTTTTGGCAAACACCTCGTTCTGCACAACGCATACTCAACGACAATACCTTACGCCCCTGCGTAGAGGCTTTGCTGCAATCCCCAACCGTTTCACTGATCATCACGACACCAGACAATGATGATGCGTCAATCGAAGCCGACGAACTGCGCCAATGGCTGCTTGCCCTTGCCTTGCCAGCGAGTCGTATTCAAATCCAGCCTGAAAAAAGCACCCAAAACATACAACTGGAAGTACAACAATGACTAAATCCAAACCTGCTGCTCAATCTGGTTCCGCCTTTCGTGTTGCGGCCATCCAAATGGCATCCGGCCCCAATGTACCTGCCAATCTGGCCGAAGCCGAGCGCTTGATCGGACTGGCTGCCCAACAAGGTGCGCAATTAATTGCCCTGCCAGAGTATTTCGCCATCATGGGCATGAAAGAGACGGACAAGCTCGCCGTCATGGAAAAAGACGGTAAAGGTCCGATTCAAAGCTTTTTGTCCAACCAGGCAAAACGCCATAAAATTTGGCTGATCGGTGGCTCAATCCCCTTGGCTTGCGACTCGCCGGATAAGGTGCGTAACAGTTGTCTGGTGTATGACAGCCATGGCAAACGCGTGGCACGTTACGACAAAATTCACCTGTTCGGGCTTAACTTGGGTACGGAGCATTATCAGGAAGAAAAAACCATTGAGGCGGGCAATCAAGTCGTGGTGGTCGATAGCCCGTTTGGCAGAATCGGTTTGTCGATCTGTTATGACTTGCGCTTCCCCGAGTTGTATCGGGCCATGCAAGGGGTTGATCTGATTGTTATTCCTTCCGCTTTCACCGCCACTACCGGCAAAGCCCACTTCGAAACCCTGGTGCGTGCGCGCGCTATTGAAAATTTGGCCTATGTGCTGGCGCCTGCACAAGGCGGTTACCATTTATCAGGACGGGAAACCCATGGCGATTCCATGATTGTTGATCCTTGGGGCGTGGTGCTGGATCACCTGCCGCGCGGCTCGGGTATCGTGTTGGCCACCATCAACCCGGCGTATCAGCACCACTTGCGCGCCAGCCTGCCGGCATTGGCCCATCGCACATTGAATTGCAGTCACCTGACGGTTACCTCCGGATCGGAGTCCACAACATGAAAACCCAAACCGGCATTTTGTCACCCAGTTACGATACCTTGCTCGAAACAGCACATAACACCTTGTTTGTGCCCAATCAACTCGATATTCGGCAACTGGATGATGTTTTTGGCAAACTCATTAC
>DDOT01000134.1:0-1474 GCA_002341815.1 Thiobacillus sp. UBA2487
TATTTTCAAAATGGGTAGCGTCGTTGGCTGACTGGATGACTATTTTGCACAGCCATCCCGGCATTGGCTGGATGCTTGCCGGTATGTTGGGCCTGATAATTGGCAGTTTTCTGAATGTGGTCATTCACCGATTACCTCGTATGATGGAGCGCAACTGGCAAGCCGAGTGCGCCAGCTTGACCGGTACAACCTTGCCTCAACCGACAACCTACAATCTGGCGATCCCCGGTTCGCACTGCCCAAATTGCGGACACACAATCCGCGCATCAGAAAATATACCCGTCATTAGCTGGCTGTTGTTGCGCGGCCGTTGCGCGGCCTGCCACACCCCCATCAGCGCCCGCTATCCGCTGGTTGAAATCAGCACGGCCTTACTGACCGTGGCCGCCACCATCCACTTCGGTTTTACCATGCAAACAATTGAAAGCTGGTTGTTTATCTGGGTGTTACTCGCATTAACCGGCATAGATTTTGATACACGGTTATTACCGGACAGCCTGACGTTGCCATTACTCTGGCTGGGTCTGCTGGTAAATCTCAACCATGGCTTTGTATCGTTATCATCCGCCGTCACCGGCGCAATGGCCGGCTACCTGAGTCTGTGGTCCATTTATTGGCTGTTTAAGCTGATCACTGGTAAAGAAGGTATGGGATACGGTGATTTCAAACTGCTGGCAGCCATTGGCGCATGGATGGGATGGCAAATGTTGCCCCTGGTGGTGCTGTTGTCCTCCCTGGTTGGCGCCACCGTTGGCATTGTACTGATCCTGTCAGGCCAGGCTGGCCGCAATACAGCGCTTCCTTTCGGGCCTTATCTGGCGGGTGGCGCTTTATTGGCCTTGTTTTGGGGTGAGTTACTTAACTTGATATTGTTCAAGACGCTGGCATGAGTCTGGTAATTGGGTTAACCGGCGGCATCGGTTGCGGAAAAACCGCTGTCAGTCAAATGTTTGCCTTGCACGGCTTACCCATTATCGACACCGATGACATTGCGCGTTCGCTAACAGCAGCACAGGGCGCCGCCATTCCACTGCTTGCCGACACGTTCGGTCAACAAATTTTGAATCCGGCCGGCGCCTTGGATCGTGACAAAATGCGCGAACTGGCTTTCAACAACCCAACCAGCAAACAACAACTCGAACGTATATTACACCCCCTTATTTTTCAGCAAGTACACCACCAATTACAATCAGCAGTCCAAGCCGTTCCCGTGATTCTGGTTGTGCCGTTGTTAATTGAATCATCGCGTTATCAAGCCCTGGTTCAACGCATCGCCGTGGTCGACTGCAGCGAAGCCCAGCAAATCGCCCGTACCATGGCGCGTAGCCGGCTGGACGAGAACATGGTTCGCGCCATCATGCGCCAACAATCCAGTCGCGCTGAACGGATCGCCATGGCCACCGATGTTATCGACAATACCGGCGACCCCGGCGCCCTCGAACCACAAATCAGCCAACTGACCGCTCTGTACAAA
>DDOT01000134.1:1481-7523 GCA_002341815.1 Thiobacillus sp. UBA2487
AATTGAATAAAATTTCAATATGAAACGCAAGTAAGTGCGCGCGTTAATTTATGAAAAGATCGGGCCAGGTCATGAACTGACGCTTGCAGCATGATTGATTAACAGTCAAGTAACATGGCACAATGTCACAAAATTTTTGGTCTGCCCATTTCGCGTGATTACCTACGAATTTCCCCTCAATGAGCAACTGCGTACCCTGTTGAAACTGGAGCGTCTATTTCAACAAGCATTGGCACTCATGCGCATGGAAGATGCCATGTCGCATCAGGCAGCGTTGCTTGCTTTATTCGACTTGATGGAAATTGCATCGCGCAATGAGGTGCGGCAAGAATTGCTGATGGAGCTCAACCGTGTCCGTCAACGACTGGACCCTATCGTAGATACGGATTGGAGTCACCAACTGGATCAGGCCAATCACGCATTACACGAGTTGCCTGCCAAACTGGACCACATGACGCGCGACGATGAATGGCTGACTGCGGTGCGGCAACGCACCAATGTGCCCGGTGGCATCAATGGTTTTGATTTACCCCACTTTCATCACTGGCAACACACGAGCGCGCAACAACGACGTGCCAATCTGGTTGCTTGGATATCGCCCGCACTGCCGGTATATCAAGCACTCAACCTGATTTTGCGCCGCTTACGACAAAATAATCCAGCCAAAGCGCTCATCGCCAGTGGCGGCATTTTTCAACAAATGCTTAACGGTCGCAGCGGTCATCTGGTACGCATCACCTTGGACAACAACGCCCCGGTTATTCCTGAAGTCAGTGCCAATCGTCACGCCCTTAATATCCGCTTTACTACCTCGAATACTGCCGGACATACAACGCATCTCGCGGATATTGAATTTCAACTTTGCTTTTGCGAAATATGACCACCTCGTCCAAATCATCTATCACCGTACACTGCCCAACCTGCGGCCAACCTGTTGCATGGACGCCCGAAGCCCGCTGGCGTCCCTTCTGCTCGGAACGCTGCCGATTAATCGACTTGGGGTTGTGGGCAAACGAACAGCACCGCGTCATCGGAGAAATGAACGACTGATGCTGACCACTCAACGTCAGGGTAAACGCTCACTCGCGTGACGTTTACCCAACGGTGGGCTCATGGGAAGCGCTGATTAACCCGGCAACAGGGTCTGGACCCCGTCCGGCGTGCCTAACAGCAACACATCGGCAGCGCGATGAGCAAACAATCCATTCGTGACGACCCCGACAATCTGGTTGATTTGTGTTTCAAGCGCAACCGGATCCAATATGCTCAATCCAACCACATCCAGAATCACGTTGCCGTTGTCTGTGGTGAAGCCTTCACGCAACCGGGGCTGTCCTCCCAATTTAACCAACTCGCGCGCCACATAACTACGCGCCATGGGTATGACTTCCACCGGCAATGGAAACTGCCCCAATACATCGACCAATTTACTTAAGTCAGCCACACAAATAAACTTCTTGCTGCAGGCTGCCACAATTTTTTCACGGGTCAGCGCACCGCCACCCCCTTTAACCATATGTAAATGGCGGGTAATTTCATCCGCACCATCCACATATACCTCCATCTGTCCTACGTCATTCAAATCCAGAACGCGAATACCATGGCTTTTCAGACGAGCAGCCGTGGCTTCTGAACTGGCGACTGCGCCATCAATCCGGTTTTTAACACGGGCCAGCTCATCAATAAAGAAATTGGCCGTTGAGCCGGTGCCAACACCGATAATGCCTTGCGGTACATAACTCACGGCGGCACGGGCCACGGCCCGCTTCATTTCATTCTGATCCATTCTTATTCCTCACATGACAATATCGGTGTCCAAACCCACCGTTAGCGCGTTCACATCGTGCCACATTCAAGCTTACCTGCTATTTGTAATTTTCACAAATCCGTTCATGTCTGCTAATCTTGCACTTTATTCGCCTGACCGTTGTATTATGCAAGACGACCTCACCTACCTGACCGCCATTCTCACCGCTCGCGTTTACGATGTGGCCCAAGAAAGCCCTTTGGAAAAAGCGCACAATCTTTCCCGACGTATTGGCAATCACGTCTGGCTTAAACGGGAAGATTTGCAACCCGTTTTTTCCTTCAAATTACGCGGCGCTTATAACAAAATGGCCGGATTGTCAGCCGACGCCCTGGCGGCAGGCGTCATTACTGCATCAGCCGGCAACCATGCTCAGGGCGTGGCGCTCGGCGCACAGCGCTTGGGTTGCCGCGCCACGATCGTCATGCCGGCCCCGACCCCGCTCATCAAGGTAAATGCCGTGCGTGCACGCGGTGCTGAAACCATACTGTTCGGTGACACCTATGACGATGCCTACGCGCACGCCATGGCCCTGGCTGCATCAACCGGCGCAACCTATGTGCACCCGTATGATGACCCCGATGTCATCGCCGGACAAGGCACCATCGCCATGGAAATCCTGCGTCAATACAGCGCGCCCATCGATGCTGTTTTTATCCCGGTCGGCGGCGGCGGGCTGATTGCCGGTATGGCGGTGTACATCAAACAACTAAAACCGGGAATCCGCATCATTGGCGTTGAGCCGGAAGATGCCGATGCAATGGAACGTTCTCTGTCCGCTGGCGAGCGTATTCGCTTGGCGCAAGTTGGGCTGTTTGCCGATGGCGTGGCGGTAAAGCAAGTCGGCGAGGAAACCTTTCGCCTGTGCCAGCGCTACGTTGACGAAATCATTCGCGTGGATAATGACGCTATTTGCGCCGCGATCAAGGATGTATTTGAAGACACACGCTCCATCCTTGAACCCTCCGGCGCATTATCCATTGCGGGCGCCAAATTGTGGTGCGCGCGTGAACAAGTCAACAATGCCACTGTGGTGGCAGTGGCCAGCGGCGCCAACATGAACTTCGACCGTCTGCGCCACGTTGCAGAACGCGCTGAATTAGGCGAACGCCGAGAAGCCGTATTCGCTGTCACCATCCCTGAAACACCGGGCAGCTTCAAAAAATTCTGTGCGCTACTGGGAACACGCAACATTACCGAATTCAACTATCGTTACGCCAGCAGCGACAAAGCCCACGTATTCGTTGGTATTCAGATTCCCAACCGGGACTCGATTCTTGAACTGGTGAATCAGCTAACCGCCAATGGTCTGGATGCGGTTGATTTAACGGACAACGAAATGGCCAAATTGCACATTCGCTATCTGGTTGGTGGTCATGCCCCGCAAGCCGAGCACGAACAAGTGTATCGTTTTGAATTTCCCGAGCGACCAGGTGCACTGATGCAGTTTTTGAATGCCCTTGGCGCACACTGGAATATCAGCTTGTTCCACTATCGCAATCACGGTGCCGATTTTGGTCGCGTTTTGGTTGGCATTCAAGTCCCGCCTGACGAACAAGCCGCATTTCATGCATCACTCGATCGCCTTGGCTACACATGGCAAGATGAAACCGAAAACATTGCTTACCGCTTGTTTTTAGGCCAGGACATCGCGCATTGAAAACAAGAATTTTTTTGTGGTTAATCCTGTTGTTGTGCATCTCCCCTGTCTCGACCCAGGCCAACGACCAACGTGAGTTTCTGGCAGCCAAAGATGCCTTCCGTACCGGCAATTTGACTGCTTTTGATCGTCATGCTGCGCAAATGCACAACCCGTTGCTGCAACCGTATCTGGATTACTGGCGCATCAATCTGCAACTTGCCAGCATCAGCAACCCGACCGTGCAAGACTGGATACTGCATCACACGGACACCCCTTTGTCTGCCCGTTTGCAAATCGACTGGCTGCGCCAGCTCGCCAAACGCAACGACTGGCATACGTTTTCTGAACAATATCCGCAGATTCGCCAACCAGATGACGACATGCAATGTCTGGATTGGCAAGCTGATCTGGCATTGGGCAGCACCGTCCCTAAAGAAGCCGTTGCGTTTTGGCGCTCAGGTGCACTGTTACCGGCCAGTTGTTACCCTGTTTACCAACAACTATTCAATCAACAGGTGCTCAATGAACAAGATGCATGGTTGCATGCGCGCAACGCTCTGGCAGCAAACAGCCAACCAGCCGCTCTGGAAGCCTTCAACTGGATGGGCAACCGTCCCCTGGAACAGACCACATTAAGCAGCATCGCCAGCAACCCGTCCAACTGGCTGGACCATGGCCACGATTTAACCCAGCCTGTCGAACGTGAACTTACCCGTTACGCCATTTACCGACTGGCTTGGCACGACGCGCAAAGCGCTGCCGAACAGTGGCGCAACCTGCAAAACGCATGGGATGACACCGAACGCCGCCGCGTGTGGGGACAAATTGCCATTCAGGCATCACGCCAACACCTCCCTCAAGCAGAACAGTGGTTTACCTTGTCCGCCCCCGCACTGCTCGGGGATGATGGACTGGCATGGCAGGTACGCGCAGCGTTACTTAACAAAAACTGGGCAAGCATACAAAAGAGCATACAAAACATGAGCGACAGCGCGCGCGCCCAACCCGCTTGGCAATACTGGCTGGCGCGCAGCGAACTGGCACAGGGGCAATCCCGTGCAGCCAATCTGCTGCTGTTATCGTTGTCGCGCAACCCCGATTTCTATGGTCTGCTGGCTCAAGAAGAACTAGGGGACGTCGCCAGCGCACCCAGCATCAATTACAACGCTTCGGATGAAGATATCGCCGATATCAACCGCCAACCCGGCATTCGTCGCGCTTTTTTGCTGTATGACATGGATATGCATCTGGATGCCAGCCGCGAATGGAAATGGGCTACACGCGATTTTACCGATGCGCAACTGCTCGCAGCAGCCGAACTGGCCAAACAGCACCGCTGGCTGGATTGCGCCATCAACACGGCAGATCGCACGCACAACCTGCATAATTTCGATCTCAGCTTTATGGCACCCTATCACGATACCGCACACGCCTATGCGCAAACCTACCAATTGGATGAGGCATGGGTGTACGGCTTGATCCGTCAAGAAAGTCGCTTTATCAGCCACGCCCATTCTGGCGTGGGCGCCAGCGGCCTGATGCAGGTCATGCCCGCCACCGCACACTGGATTGCCCAAAAACTCGGTTTACGCCATTTTCATACCGCGCATTTGAACGAGCCGCAAACCAGCCTGCAATTTGGCATGTACTACCTGAAAACCATCCGCGCCCGGTTGGGCAATTCCAGCCTGCTGGCTACCGCCGCTTACAATGCCGGTCCAAACCGCGCCTTGCGCTGGCGCCCCGGCACCCCGATCGAAGGCGCTATTTACGCTGAAACCATTCCATTTGGTGAAACACGTGATTACGTCAAAAAAGTATTCGCCAACTCCGTATTTTATGCCCGCAACTTTAACCAGCCGGATGTATCCATCAAACAGCGCTTGGGCATGGTCATGCCTGCTACTGCAGCCCCATGTCCCAATGACAACACCGGTGGCAGTTGTGGCGCCATTCCATAACACCAAGAGGATTGCCGCCGGCGAAGACGACAGCGTTATCACCGGTTGGGTAACACCGCTTGTAAAACGGTAAGGGTGGCTTGTACCAACATCAACATCTCTTCATCGGTGATGACATACGGCGGCATGAAATACACCGTATTGCCAATCGGTCTTAACAAAATACCCTGCGCCAATCCCAAACGATAAATATCACGCGATACCGGACGTCCGTCAGTTTCCAGGTCGAAAGCCCAAATCATGCCGGTACGCCGCCAATGCCGCACCGCGGGATGTTCACGCAATGGCTGACAAATCCGGTCAAAGCGCAGGGCTTTGTGACGGTTGTCGTCCAAAACCTGATCATCATCAAAGATATCCAACACGGTCAACGCTGCACGACAAGCCAGCGCATTGCCAGTATAAGAATGCGAATGCAAAAAGCCAAGTCGCACATCATCGGCATAAAATGACTGATAAATCCCGTCACGGGTCAACACAGCGGACAGCGGTAAATACCCGCCCGTAATGCCTTTGGAGAGACACAACATATCAGGCAGAATGCCGGCTTGTTCACAAGCAAACAGCGTACCGGTTCGACCAAATCCGACAGCAATTTCATCGGCGATCAGATGCACCTGATACGCATCACA
>DDOT01000134.1:7529-8099 GCA_002341815.1 Thiobacillus sp. UBA2487
AAATCTCCCGCACCCGCCTCAACCACGCTGGGTGGTGCATGGCCATGCCTGCGGCGCATTGCACCAATGGCTCGACAATGACCGCCGCCGTACGGGCATGTTGCTCATGCAGACAACGCTCAAGGTCATCGGCTGCACGCAAGGCGTATTGTTCCGGTGTTTCGCCCGGTGCAGCCAATCGCCAATCCGGACTCATGATTTGATGGGTCTGCCGTAACAACGGTTGATACACATCGCGAAAGATCGGCACATCAGTTACCGACAACGCGCCCAAGGTTTCACCATGGTAGCCTTGTTGCACACTGATAAAACCGGTTTTGGCAGTCATCCCCCGATTTCGCCACGCGTGAAAACTCATTTTCAAGGCAATTTCCGTGGCTGAAGCGCCGTCCGATGCGTAAAACGCATGATCGAGTCCGCTCGATTGACACAAGCGCTCAGACAATTGCACCACGGGTTCGTGGGTACAACCTGCCAACATGACATGCGCCAAGGTATCCAGTTGTTCGCATAACGCAGTGTTGATGCGCGGATTCGTATGTCCGAACAAATTCACCCACCACGACGATA
>DDOT01000134.1:8168-10539 GCA_002341815.1 Thiobacillus sp. UBA2487
AAATCTTCCAGTTGACGCATTTGTGTACATGGGTGCCAAACCACTTGTCGGCTACGTTGACTCAATTCTTGTTCCGGCATACTGCACTCTTTAATCCACCAAAGATCGGGCTATCTATTTTAACCAAAATTATCGCAACAAACTCACCGATTGTTGTGCCAGGATTCCGTATCAACACGGTAACCGCTTGACGAAATGGGTAACACGTCACAGCCCCACCAGGTTATTCATGGTTATCGCTTCACAAATGCCGAAAATTTGGTTACGATACGCGAATCAATCAAGCGCATCGCGCTTTCACATCCTGCGTTTTCAAAAAATTCATCCGTGAGGAATACATGAGCGAGCATATCCACTACGTTACCGACGACTCCTTCGAGGAAGAAGTCCTGCAATCGGCTTTGCCTGTCATTGTTGACTACTGGGCGGACTGGTGTGGCCCCTGCAAAATGATTGCCCCGATTCTTGACGAAGTTGCGCGCGAATACGCTGGCCGCATCAAAGTAGCCAAACTAAACATCGACGAAAATCAGGCGACACCACCCAAATATGGTATTCGCGGCATACCGACCCTGATGATTTTCAAAAATGGCAGCGTAGAAGCCACCAAGGTTGGCGCACTGTCTAAATCTCAATTAACCGCCTTTGTTGACAGCAACATCTGATTGATATAACCTGCGCCCAAGTTGCCCGGAATTCGCATAATCCAGCCACACCGCCCCTCTGAACGACAGATTGGCGTTTGTTTCAGATCGGTGTGACGGATACCATAACAAACCCCGGGCGCATTTCCCCGTTAGCCTAGATTATTCCGCCAATTACCGGCGAGACATTCCCGTATGCATCTGTCAGACTTAAAACAACTTCACGTCACCGAACTGGTGGAAATGGCAACTGCCAATGCCATTGAGGGGGCCAATCGTTTACGCAAGCAAGAGCTTATTTTTGCTTTGCTGAAAAATCAGGCCAAAAAGGGCGTCAGCATCTTTGGCGAAGGTACGCTGGAGGTCTTGCCGGACGGCTTTGGCTTCTTGCGCTCACCAGACACCTCATACTTGGCGAGCCCGGACGATATTTATATTTCTCCTTCACAAATCCGACGCTTTAATCTGCACACCGGTGATTCCATCGAAGGCGAAATTCGTATCCCGAAAGACGGTGAGCGCTACTTCGCGTTAGTCAAGGTTGACCGTGTCAACGGTGAACCACCGGAAAATGCCAAAAACAAAATCCTGTTTGAAAACCTGACTCCCCTGCACCCAACCCAACCGTTGCTGCTTGAACGCGATATTCGGGCAGAAGAGAATATTACCGGGCGCATCATCGACATGATTGCGCCTATCGGCAAAGGACAGCGCGGCCTGCTGGTGGCCAGTCCGAAATCCGGCAAAACCGTCATGCTGCAACACATTGCCCATGCCATCACCAGCAACCACCCGGACGTGGTGATGATTGTGCTGCTGATTGACGAGCGCCCTGAAGAAGTCACTGAAATGACCCGCTCGGTACGTGGCGAGGTCGTGGCCTCCACGTTCGATGAACCCGCCACCCGGCATGTGCAAGTGGCTGAAATGGTCATTGAAAAAGCCAAACGACTGGTTGAGCACAAAAAAGACGTGGTGATTCTGCTAGACTCCATCACCCGCTTGGCACGCGCGTACAACACGGTAATCCCATCCTCCGGCAAGGTGCTGACCGGCGGGGTAGATGCCAATGCCCTGCAGCGTCCGAAGCGATTTTTTGGCGCTGCGCGCAACATTGAGGAAGGCGGATCTCTCACCATCATCGCCACCGCACTGGTCGATACCGGCAGCCGCATGGATGATGTGATTTTTGAAGAATTCAAGGGCACCGGCAATATGGAGGTGCATTTGGATCGGCGTTTGGCGGAGAAGCGCGCCTACCCGGCCATCAACCTCAACAAGTCGGGCACCCGCCGTGAGGAATTGCTTATTCCGCAAGACCTGCTCAACAAAATCTGGGTGCTGCGGAAACTCTTGGCGCCCATGGACCCAACAGAGTCGATGGAGTTCCTCCTCGACAAGGTGCGCGCCACCAAGACCAATGCGGAATTCTTCGATTCGATGAATCGTTGAGTTACCCTAGACCCNNGGGCACCGGCAATATGGAAATCCATCTTGACCGGCGCATGGCGGAAAAACGCCTGTATCCCGCCATCAATGTCAATCGTTCCGGAACCCGCCGGGAAGAACTGCTGCTCAAGAGCGACATCCTGCAAAAAATCTGGATTTTGCGCAAACTGTTGTATCCCATGGACGACCTTGAAGCGATGGAATTCCTGCTCGACAAAGTCAAGGCCACCAAAAACAACGCCGAGTTTTTCGACTCGATGCGCGGCGGTCGCTAATTT
>DDOT01000134.1:10546-15392 GCA_002341815.1 Thiobacillus sp. UBA2487
CTGGCCACTTTAGCCTCTGTTATCAGTCTGAATGCGCACGCCGGGTTGGATATTGGCGCGTCTGCGCCCGATTTTTCGGCACCTGCCACCTTGGGCGGCAACACCTTTACCTTTGTCCTGCATGACGCGCTAAAACAAGGGCCCGTGGTGTTGTATTTCTACCCGGCCGCATTTACACCGGGTTGCACAATTGAGGCCCATGCNNCGACCAGTTTCATGCGCTGGGCGCTCAGGTAATCGGGGTATCGCACGATCCTCTTGAAAAACTGCAACGCTTTTCTGTCAGCGAATGTCGCAGCAAGTTTGCTGTCGCTGCTGATACAGACGGCAGCATTATGAAAAGCTACCGTGCTGTGTTAATCCCGTTTTCCAGTTACGCCAGTCGCACGTCTTACGCGATTGCGCCCAATGGCACCATCATGGCGGTTTACACCAGCCTCGACCCGGCGCAACATGTCACAAAAATGCTGGATGCATTACGCCAATGGAAAGCCAGACAGCCTGACGCGCATTAACCATTCCGCAACCCGGGTTTAGCCATTCATCACCTCTTCGCGTTGTGGAACAAGTCTGCCAGCCTCACCGGGGCCAGCCAGAACGTGTTACTTACCTCACTGTGTTGGTTGCGAACCGGCATCCCGTGTGTCACCTTTGGGCAGTAATACCCACAAACTGCCTTGGGCTTTCATGCGCCCCGCCTGCTCGCCGGCCTCATTGCCGATACCAAAATAAAAATCAGCGCGCACATTCCCACGGATAGCGCCACCCGTATCGTGTGCCAGCATCAATTGTTGCAACGGCGTTCCGGTTTCAGGTGATGTGGTACTTATCCAAACCGGCGCACCCAACGGCATAGCGCGCGGATCAATCGCCAAACTACGCTGAGCCACCACGGGCAATCCCAGTGCGCCTAACGGTTGCCGGGCTGGTAGCCACCGAAAAAACACATAACTTGGATTATGGTTCAACAACTCCGGCAATCGGGAAGGGTGAGCACGTCCCCAATCCCGAATAGCCTGCATGGACAACTGATCCGGTTTAAGCGCGCCTTGCTCGACCAGCACACGGCCGATCGCCTGATATGGATAGCCATTCTGATCTGCATAACCAATCGTCAACTCGCGGCCATCTGGCAGCGCAATTCGCCCTGAGCCCTGAATCTGTAAGAAAAATGCGTCTACCGCATCATCAACCCACACCAGTTCATGCCCGGCCAGTGGGTGAGACTCGCCATCGATAGCCGCCCGATCGTAATAAGGCACCACTTGGTTGCCTTGCAACCGTCCACGCAAACGCATGCCTTTCAGTGCCGGATAAATGGATGTCAGATCTATGGTCAATAAATCGGGGGGTGGGGCATACAAGGGCACGGTAAACCCCGGTTGCCGTGTTAAACGACCTTGCAGCAACGGCGTGTAATAACCGGTGATCAATCCCGCCGCATTACCATCCGCCGCCAGACTTTGCCAAACCACAAACCAATGTTGGAAGTATTCCTGTATCTGGCTGCTGTTGTCTGGCTGTAATTGGCGGGCGGCACGGCAAGCGGTCTGCCATGCCGGTTTATGCCCCATGACATCGCATTCACGCAACCAGGCTGGCCAAATCGCCAGCAAATTATCGGTGCCCCAACCCGGCAAGTCGGACCAGTCTCTGGCCTGTAAATGCCGTTCAACCGCTGGCGCAACCGGTTGTGTCGGCACGCATGGCGCGGGTGGCACGGCAGGCTGCTGGGCACACCCCGCCAACCAGAACACAAGCATTAACAACCAACGTTTCACCGTTTTTTCTTTCCGGATCCGCGTTGCAAACTGGCCAACAGCATCAGGATACGTGCCTGTAATTCAAGCAGTTCTGGCACACATTGCTCTCGCGCCACCTGATCTTCACCTTCGTCATGCAACAAACGCATGCGGGTGCCCAATTCGTGCACCCGACGATGCAGGCTCTCAATCTCACGGAATTCTTCCAGTTGGCCATAACGCGCCTGTCCCTTACCATAAATCCATTGACCAAAACCGCATTCGTGGACTTTCACGACCGGCAAATCTTTCTGCCCGGGGGAATCCGTTTCACTCACCAATTCAATCATGCGACGCACCCGGTGCATATGTTCCAGCTGCGCCCGCACCAATTGAAAATCAGACAAATCCCACGCCACATCTCCCCATTGTTGCCACGCAGGGTCGGGCGACCAGTTGGTCACCNNCCACGTTTCCACCTCATCTGCCGGCATGGGCCTGGCAACCCCGTAGCCTTGAATCACGTCACAGCCCAGCCTGAGCAATAGCACACCCTGCTCCAACGTGGATTCGACACCTTCCGCCACCACCTCGCTATCAAAAATTCTGGCAAGACTGATAACCGCCTCAACCAATGACAAGCCTTCGCGATCAACCAACATGTCCCGTACAAAGCTTTGGTCAATCTTAAGGGTATTCACTGACAGGTTCTTCAAATAACTCAGTGAAGAATAACCTGTACCAAAATCATCCAATGCAAACGATACCCCCAATAAATGACACGCCGATACCGTCCCTCGCGCTCGCCGCAAATCACCGATGGCGGCAGACTCCAGGATTTCTATCTGCAACAGTTCCGGCGGCACTTCAGGATGACGCCCCAACAGCACTGCCAAACGCTGACTGAAATCCTCACGTTGAAAGTGCTTTCCGGCAATATTGATGCTGACCACCCAGGACAATCCGGCCCGCAACCAACGCGCTTGCTGAGTCAGCGCTGTTTCTATCACCCACTCACCAATTTCATTGATGAGTTCGTTATCTTCCACCACTGGCAGAAACTCAGCCGGCGGCACCAAACCCAACTGCGGATCAAGCCAACGCAACAGGCCTTCCATTCCAACGACCTGACCGGTTCGCATATTCACCTTGGGCTGGTAATACAGAGCCAACTCACCCGCATACAGCGCATGCCTCACCCGTTCAATAACCCGAAAACGGGTTTGCACCTGTTGGTCTGTCACCAAATCGAACAAATGATAACGGCTGCGCCCGGCCTGTTTCGCCTGATACATGGCTTGGTCGTCATGTCGAAGCAGGGTATCCGCATCTGCATCATCCAGCGGGAAAAACGTAAGCCCGATACTGCCGCACACGGCCAAATCCTGTCCATCGAAACGAATGGGTTCAGCAATCGTCTGCAACAGACGCTGTAGCAGCGGATCCGCTTCCTCGACATTGCGAAACCCGTTCAGCAACAGCACAAACTCATCACCACCCAGACGAGCAACGGTGTCTTGTTCTCGCAACGCGTTAACCAACCGATCAGCAATTTCCACCAGGATCATGTCGCCTGTTTCGTGGCCCCAAGTATCATTGATCGGTTTGAAATTATCCAAATCCAGCAAACAAACGGCCGTCAGCGTCTCGTCCTGTCGGGCCATTGCAAACACCCGCGTAAATGACTCGCTCAACAAATGACGATTGGGCAAGCGGGTCAAGGCATCATGTCCGGCTTGCCATTTAACCGCTGACAGCAAACGCCGTCGTTCGCTCACATCATGAAACACCAGCACCGTACCGATCAGACTACCATCACCCATCACAATGGGAGCTGCCGTACAATCAATGCCAAACTCACGGCCATCATGCGTCACCAACACCGTGTGATCGGTCAACCGCACATCCGCCAACCACGACAGGGCTTGTATCACCGGATTTTCAATCGGTTGCCGTGTTGTTTCATGAACCAGATCAAACATGCGCGACACCAACTGCCCTTGTGCCTCGTCTTGACCATAGCCAATCAACACGGCCGCCGCATCGTTCAAAAATGTTACATGGCCTTGTAAATTGGTGCTGATCACCGCATCACCAATGGATGCCAACGTCACCTCTGCACGTTCACGTTCTTCGCGCAACAAAAGATCGAGCCGCTTGCGTGCCGTAATATCAATACTGATAATTTTAAAAAAGCGTGGGCGATGACCAAAATCATCTTGAATCGGCACAATGGTGGATTGTATCCAGTAATCCTCTCCCCGGCTGGTTCGATCATGAAACTCGCCAGACCACACGTTTCCCGCACGCAGTGTCTGCCAAAATCCGGCGCGCTCATCATGTTCAGACGCGCGGACAGTCAGCAACGGATGGTTATGCCCGATTAATTCACCGCGCGTATGACCGGTAAACTCACAATATTTGTCGTTAACATAGGTTATTTTCCCCTCAGTGTCGGTCTCAACCACCAGCACGGCAGCATTGATCGAACGCCGCTCTTCTTGATACGCAAAGTTTTGTGCGGTGATCCGTTCCAGAAACTCGTTTTGCTGGCTTTCTCGACGACGCAATTCATCAATCAACCGTTTAATCTGCGACAAACCGGCATTGAAAGCAGATGTCAGCATGCGTAACTCCGGAGCTCCTTGCACCGGCTCCACCGCATCGTAATGCCCGAATTTCATGCGGTCGACCGCCACCACCAGCGTCTGCAAGGCTAACAAACTGCGACCGAGAATTTTGTATGCCAGATACCAAACCAAAATGACCACAGGCAGCAAGCCGAGTCTGGGCAAACCGACCCAGACATAGATCAGCACTGCCAGACTGGTTGCGTAAACCAGCCAAAGCAAACGGTGAAACAAGCTAAGGTGATACCAGTATGAGCGCAAACGACCCATTGCCTCGCCATCGATTCATCACATGGTACGCGCTGCAAACAACGCCCCAGTGATTTGGTTTAGTTATGCCGGCTGTAGCCGGTCTGTCTCCATCCTTCACGAAACGATTGGTTTCGCTTTTTACCCAAGATGCCGTATGGCCTAACCCGATCAGCCACACGACACCTTAACCCGATCTTGTCATAAATTAACGCGCGCCCTCAC
>DDOT01000134.1:15428-17230 GCA_002341815.1 Thiobacillus sp. UBA2487
CTTTCATAAAATGTCACTCAGTAACAAAATCCTGCGTGATCATCACGCGAATTCATGACTAGATCGGGCTAAAGATTCATTATCGCAGAATTTGATTGCCAGTTGCGAGAAAATGCAACTTGGGCGGTGACTGCTCTGCCTGCCATGGCACAATTGCCAATAACGGAGCAGGCATCAATTGCTGCAAACTCGACATATTTTCTTCCAGCATCGGCATGTCGGGTTGCATCAGATTAGCCACCCATCCCGCCAACTGACAGCCATCAGCCTGAATCGCACGCGCCGACAATAACGCGTGATTGATGCACCCCAAGCGCATGCCAACCACCAAAATCACTGGCAACCCCAAGTGCCGGGCCAACGCCGCCATGCTGCCGGCATCGCCCAACGGCACATACCATCCGCCTGCCCCTTCAACCACCACCTTATCAACCGTGGCAGCGATTCGGTGAAAGGCTGTGATGATTTTTTGCTTATCCAAAACAACGCCGGCGCGTTGTGCCGCCAAATGAGGGGCAATGGCCGGTTCAAAACGATAGGGATTACGGTCATCCAGTGCTATGTGTTGCCCATCAGCCAACGCCAGCGCCTCAACGTCTTCCCAATATGCATTACCATCGCGATAACCGGCACCAGAGGCAACCGGTTTCATACCTGCCACCCGATGACCGGCTTGAGCGAGTGTGCGTAACAAGGCTGCAGACACGCAGGTTTTCCCGACCCCGGTATCCGTACCGGTCACAAACCAGCCGGACACCATCACCCACCCGTCCGGGCAGGGTGCCAAACAACCGGTTTAATGTCACCGCCGGCCATCGCATCCGCCGGGCGCCATGCATGACCATAAATTACTTCCCAGGTTGCAGGTAACCGCCCGTTTTGACGATACGACTCATATTGCGCCAGCAACGCTTGCCAATAGCGCCGACCAACCATCCCCGCTCTGCGTTCGCCTTCCACTGCACTGGCACCAATGGCTTTTATTTCGTGCAACATATCCCGCAAATCTGCATACGTGAGCGTGAAATATTCCATATCCACCACAGGTGCCGAAAACCCCGCCGTCATCAGCCAATCGCCAATATCGTGCATATCCGCAAAACCGTTGACATGGGTATAACCATCTAACGCAGCAAACGATTGGCGCAACTCTTTTAACGTATCGGGCCCAAATGTCGCAAACATCAGCAAACCACCGGGCGCCAGCACCCGCCTGAATTCTGCGAAAGTGGCCGGCAAATCGGCACACCATTGTAAAGACGATGCAGACCAGATCATGTTCATGCTGGCCTTGGCCAGCGGTAATTGGCTCATATCGGCACACACCGGCATCACAGCGGATTTTTCCAGCCATTTTTGCCAAAATGCTCGACGCGGACAGGCTTGCTTCAGCATCGGTTCAGCCAAATCCAGCGCCACCAACCGGGCAGCAGGCCAGCGTTGCTGCAAGCCGCTCAGGGCGCTGCCTGTGCCGCAACCGGCATCCAGCACATTTGCCGGTTCATGCCGAATGTATTGCAAACGCTCCAGCATGCGCGCAACAATCTCTTGCTGCAACACGGCGTGTGCATCATATTGTGGCGCGGCACGACCGAATAAACGGCCAATGTCACGCAGACGATCTTGGGCAGTCTGATTTGGGCTCATGTAAAGAACAGTTTCTATCCTGATGTTTGATCTGTTCAACCCGATCTTTTCATGAATTCGCGTGATGATCACGCAGTATTTTGTTACAGAGTGGAATTTTATGAAAGCGAGGCGTAGTTGTTCATACGCCCAATTGAATAAAATTTCAATATGGA
>DDOT01000107.1 GCA_002341815.1 Thiobacillus sp. UBA2487
CCACACCATATACCACGTGGGCACCTGCCATTTCGAGCTTGGCCGACCAGTTGATATTGGCCTCTTCATCGAAGCGGGCCATCAACTCAACCACCACTGTGACTTCTTTGCCAGCCTGTGCCGCTGCAATCAACGCCTCCATCAACATGGAGTCGGTGCCTGTGCGATACACCGTCTGACGAATGGCCAACACCTGTGGGTCAGCCGCAGCGCTGCGGATAAAATCGATAACCGGCTGAAAACTTTGAAACGGATGATGCAACAAGATATCGCCTTTACGGATGGCTGCAAACACATCGTTAGTCTTGCTTAATGCCGCCGGCATCCCCGGTACAAAGTCGGGAAATTTGAGATTAGGGCGATCTACCTGTTCAGGGATTTGCATCAAACGCACCAGATTAACCAGTCCGTTGACCTGATACAAGTCACTGGCCTGCAAACCAAACTGTTCCAACAAAAATTGCGTGGTGGCTGGCGAACAGTTGTCAGCCACTTCCAAACGCACGGCATCACCAAAATTACGCTGACTCAATTCGCCCTGCAACGCTTCACGTAAATTGGTAATTTCTTCTTCATCAACAAACAGATCAGAGTTACGGGTGACCCGAAATTGATAGCAACCATCCACGGCCATGCCGGCAAACAACTCATTTACATGCGCGTGCAAAATCGAAGACAGAAACACAAATCCATAATCGCAACCGGCCAACTCGGTCGGCATACGAATGACGCGCGGCAAGGAGCGCGGCGCTTGTACCACCGCCATACGCGAACTGCGACCGAACGCATCACATCCCGACAATTCCACTGCAAAATTCAGACTCTTATTGAGCACCCGTGGAAACGGATGTGCAGGATCCAAACCGATCGGCGTCAAAACCGGCATCAATTCACGAAAAAAATACGCCCTTACCCAAGCCGCTTGCGCTTCATTCCAATGGTTGCGCCGTAACACGCGAATCCCTTGTTCCATCAGTTGCGGCAAAATTTGCTGATTAAGAATTTCATATTGGCGATCGACCAGCGCACGAATGCGCGGTTCGATCAACTGCAAGGTTTGGCGGGCCGTTTGTCCATCCGGGCTCAAGGCATGCGGCGACAAGGCGGCGCGTTCTTTCAGTCCTGCCACCCGCACTTCGAAAAACTCATCCATATTGCTGCTGACAATGCAAATAAAGCGCAAGCGCTCAAGCAAGGGCATCGATTCATCTTGCGCCTGTGCCAATACCCGTTCATTAAACGCTAACAAACTCATTTCACGATTGATAAAATGTTCTTCTGCAGCCATCATTATGTTTACCATGTTTACCGTTTCGTTTGCAGCCCCATGCCCAATTCAGGAGCCTTACATGCCTGTTGAAATTGAACTCAAACTCAGCATCGCACCCACTGACATCCCAAAATTATACCGCCATTCCCGACTGAATGCCGCCAAAATACCGCAACTGGCTGATTTGTTTACCATCTATTACGATACGCCCGGTTTGGCATTGATGCAACGCCATTGCGCGCTAAGGGTACGCAAGCAGGGTAGTGACTGGATACAAACCTTAAAATGTGGCCAAAGTGGTGCTGATGGGCTCTCCACCTATGCCGAGTGGGAGGTCACGTTACCGAACCAGCAACCCAACCCGGCCCTGTTTTGCGAAGCAGAGGCCCAAGCATTATTGCCCACCGACGTTGCAAATCAGTTACAAGCCATCTTTCGCACCGAATTTCGCCGCCACAGCTGGTTGCTCGACTTTCATGGCAGTCTGATCGAAGTCGCTATTGATGAAGGATCGGTATACAGCGGAGCGCACAGCACCCCAATCAGCGAACTTGAACTTGAGCTGAAACAGGGCGATCCAAACCTGCTAAAGATACTGGCGGATCAATTGGCCGATGGCATCCACTTATCCGCAGAACCCAGAAGCAAAGCAGCCCGTGGCTATGCACTGTATAATACCCAACATTCCTCTTCTTCTGAATAAGCATCATGGATCTTGTGTTATGGCGCCACGCCGATGCCGCCGATGGTGAACCGGATTTACAGCGCGCGCTAACCGCCAAAGGCATACGACAAGCGCAAGCCATGGCCGGCTGGTTAAACCAGCGACTGCCCGACGAAACCCGTATATTGGTCAGCCCGGCGAGACGCGCCCAGCAAACCGCAGAGGCGCTGGAGCGTTCGTTTCGCACGCTTAACGAACTGACCCCGAATGCCGATGCCATGTCGATTTTATTGGCTGCCGGCTGGCCGGACGCCAGCGGCACCGTCTTGTTGATTGGCCACCAACCCTACTTGGGGCATGCCGCAATGTTATTGCTAACCGGTACGGAACGTGATTTTGCCATCAAAAAAGGCGGCGTGGTCTGGATCAGCAATCGGGTTCGCCAAGAGCGATCACAAAACATACTGCGCGCTGTCATTTCAGCGGAACTGCTCTGAATCATGCCCTATAAACGCCCGGAATCTGTACTGGTGATTATTCATACCCTGCAAGATGATGTGCTGCTATTAGAGCGCGCCGATCATCCTGGATGGTGGCAATCGGTAACCGGCAGCCTGGAAGCCGATGAAACGCCTCTGAGCGCCGCCCGACGCGAAACCGGGGAAGAAACCGGCATTGACGCTGCACCAGACCAATTCTGTGATTGGCACGAACACAATATATGGGACATTTATCCGTGTTTTCGTCACCGTTATCCGCCCGACATCACACAAAACACGGAACACATCTTCAGCCTGCTGATCCCGCAACAGGTTAGCATCACGCTCGCACCCAACGAGCATCTGCGCTATCGTTGGGTTACGTTGGCTCACGCAGCGCAAGACTGTTTTTCACCCACCAATCAAGCCGCTATTCAGCGACTTGCGGAGCATACTTACCATGATTGATATCCAACTCGACAACCAGACCGTCCGGGCAACTGCAGGCGGAGAAGTTTCCCTGGCCGATTATCAGGCGCTAGAAGAAGCCCTGCTGCACGGGCTGCAATTTGAAGGCACCTTGAATGTATTGATTGACTTGCGCGACATGCTGGGTTACTCAGTCGATGTGGCGTGGGAAGACATCAAATTCACCCGCAAACACCGTTATGAATTCAACCGCATCGCCATCGTCACCACCAGCCAATGGATGACATGGAGCGCCCTGTTCTCTCGCCTGTTTATCGATGCAGATATTGAGGTCTTCGAAGACATCGCATCCGCAGAAGGCTGGCTGGCAAGCGAGGCATCATAAGGTTGTCGAATCTCCGCGATATGCGGTTGTGTAGCGTGCGAACCGACAATCTTATCGATTCACACGCTACCAGTGGCGCAGACCACATCACGTCTGTCACCCGTTAATCCTGCGGCAAGGGGGTTAACTTCCAGATGTCACGGTTGTATTCGGCAATGGTACGATCACTGGAGAAAAACCCGCTGCTGGCGGTATTAAGAATACTCATGCGGGTCCAGCACTCGGTATCCATCCACGCTTTTGCCACCTCATGCTGGGCATCGACATAACTGCGAAAGTCTGCCAACACCATCCATGGATCAGCCGGGCTCAAAATAGCATCGATCAACGGATTGAACAAGCCCGGCTCGCTCAGGCTGAAATGCCCGCCACGCAGCAACTCGATCACCGCATGCAAATCGGCATCTTGCGTCACGATATCCCAAGGATGATAGTCGTGGCGCAATGACTCCACCTGTTCCGCACGCAAGCCAAACAGGAAGAAGTTGTCATCGCCCACCGCCTCCAAAATCTCGATGTTGGCACCATCGTACGTGCCAATGGTCACTGCACCATTCATCATGAATTTCATGTTGCCGGTACCGGAAGCTTCTTTGCCAGCGGTTGAAATCTGTTCTGACAAATCACTGGCAGGTGCAATCACCTCCATGCTGGACACGCGGTAGTTAGGTAAAAACGCCACCTTGAGCCGACCATCAATATCGTCATCATTGTTGACCACATCCGCCACATTATTGATCAGCTTGATAATCAGCTTGGCCATGCGATAGCCCGGTGCGGCTTTACCGCCAATCAACACGCAACGGTTGACAATGCCATCCAGGTGTCCATGTTTGATGCGCAAGTATAAATAAACAATATGCAGCACATTCAACAATTGCCGTTTATATTCATGAATACGTTTGACCTGCACATCAAACAAGGCGGTTGGGTTAAACGTCACCCCACACTCAGCTTCCACCATGGCAGCCAGTCTTTGCTTGTTCGCCAGTTTGACATCACGCCAACGCTGGTGAAATTCATCATGCCCGGCTTGTGCAAACGGTTTGAGCGCGGCTATTTTTTCCAGATCCCCCACCCAACTGTCACCAATGGCTTCCGATATCAATGCGGTCATGCCGGGATTGGCATGCGCTACCCAGCGGCGTGGCGTCACCCCATTGGTTTTGTTATTAAATTTCTCCGGCCACATTTGATAGAAATCATGAAACAACCCATCGCGCAGCAGTTGCGAATGCAATGCCGCCACGCCATTCACCGAACAACTGCCGACAATGGCCAACCATGCCATACGCACAAAGCGGGTTGGTCCTTCTTCGATAATCGACATACGCCGCAAACGTTCGGAATCACCCGGCCACTTCATGGATACCTGGCGCAAAAATCTGGCGTTGATTTCATAAATAATTTCCAGCAAGCGCGGCAGCAAGCGTTCAAACAAGTGAACGGGCCATTTTTCCAGCGCTTCCGGCAACAGCGTATGGTTGGTATAGGCCATACAAGACACGGTTACGTGCCAGGCCTTTTCCCAAACCACATTTTGCTCATCCACCAAAATGCGCATCAACTCGGCAACCGCAATCGTAGGGTGGGTATCATTCATCTGAAACAGATTTTCTTGCTGAAAACGTTCCAGATTGAAATCGCTGTGTCGCATGGAAACGCGAATGGCATCTTTCAAGCTGGCGGACGCCAAAAAATACTGCTGGCGCAAACGCAATTCCTTGCCGTTTTCACTGCTGTCATTCGGGTACAGCACCATGGAAATATCTTCGGCCTGATTTTTGGATTGCACCGCTTCGCTGTAACTGCCGGCATTGAATTCTGCCAGATTGAATTCATCGGTAGCAGCGGCTTTCCATAACCGCAAGGTATTGATATTGCGTGTGCGGTAACCGCTAACCGGCATATCAAACGGAATGGCAACCACATCGTTTTGACTCACCCAGCGCACGCGGGCATGGCCATGCTCATCCGAATAATGCTCGGTATAGCCGCCAAACTTGATGATCTGGCTGTATTCAATGCGCTCCACTTCCCATGGGTTACCGTTTTGCAGCCATAAATCGGCCGCCTCTTTCTGAAAACCATTGTCGATATATTGGCGGAACATGCCGTACTGGTAACGAATGCCATACCCCATCACGGGCAGGTTCATGCTGGCGCAACTGTCCATAAAACAAGCGGCCAGACGACCCAAGCCGCCGTTCCCCAATCCGGCGTCCGGTTCATCTTCTGCCACTTCTTCCAGTTTTTCACTAAAATCGAGCATGGCTTGTGCGGCAGCGCCTTGCAAATCCATGTTTAACAAGTGATTGCTTAATGCCCGGCCGATCAAAAACTCCATCGACATATAATACGTACGACGCACCCCCGGTTCCCATTGCTTGTTCCAGGTATAACGCCAATCCGCCATCAAGCGATCACGCACCGTATTCGCCAGTGCTTCATACAAATAAATCGACGCGCAGCCATGAAAGCGCCCCAAGCGATACCAAAGATAGTGGCGAAAGTCACGCCCCAGCGATGCCGCATCGCAGGGTAACGGCTCCAGTTTGAACGGTTTGTAAGTTTGCGGGGCGTATTTACCGGTTTTCATCATTAATCCTCATCGATAGTTTGTCTGTTTCAGTCATCCTGTACCGGCAAAGGCGCGCCGCTGTACAAGGCAAGATAAGTCATGGCGCTATGTTCCCAATTAAACGACTGATGCATACCAGCACGTTGCAAGGCTTGCCAGCGTTTAGGTTGCACAAACAAGCCCAGCGCACGCAGCACCGCATCCACCAGACCTTCCACACTCAATTCATCAAAAACGAAGCCGTTGGCCGCACTTTCCAACACATGTGCATCTCCGGCATCAAACACCGTATCCGCCAACCCCCCCGTACGATACACAATTGGCGGGGTGCCATACCGCAAACTATACATTTGATTAAGCCCGCACGGCTCAAAACGTGACGGCATCAAAAACATGTCCGCACCAGCTTCCACCAAATGCGCCAAGCGTTCGTCGTAGCCAATAAACACGCCTATGCGATCCCGGTATTGGTCAGCAAACGCATACAAGCGTTGCTCATATTCAGCTTGACCACTCCCCACAAACACAAAACATGCATCGGTTTGTTCAATCAAACGTGGCAGGGCATCCAACACCAGGTCAATGCCTTTTTGCGCCACCAGTCGCCCCACCAGACCCAGAACCGGAATGTCAGTTGCGTCATGACTGGCATTTAGCAAGCCAAAATGACGCAACAGCTCCCGTTTATTCAGTCCTTTGCCAGGTTGCCGACGGGTTGCCGAATAATGCACGGACAACCACGGATCCGTTTGCGGATTCCACACGGCTTCATCAATGCCGTTCAAAATGCCATGCAACTTATGCCGATTAACTTGCAATACCCCTTGCAAACCGCAGCCAAACTCTGCCGTACAAATTTCGCGCGCATACGTGGGGCTAACCGTGGTTACTTCATCAGCATAAACAATGCCAGCCTTCAACATCGAGAAGCCGCCATAGAACTCGACCCCGTCTACGTGCCACCAGCGCCAAGGTAAATGCAGGCGATGAAACTCGTCCGGGCTATAATGACCACCATAGGACAAATTATGAATCGTAAAAATGGTTTTCGGCCGTTCATGATGTTGGGCTAAAAACGCAGGCACCAAACCGGTCTGCCAATCATTGCAATGCACAATATCGGCCCGCCAACCGGTCTCCAAGTGATCAAGCGCAAGCTTGGTCACCGCACGCGAAAACACCGTGAATCGCTCGGCATTATCCGGCCAGTCTTGCCCATCCGGCCGAACATACGGATTACCCGGTCGATCAAACAGCATCGGACAATCAACCAGCCAAAGCGGAATGGCAAACCCATCGGCAAAAGCTTCAAAAATGCGCAACTCAAACTGGCGCTCAGCACCCTGTACCGTTAACCAACCCAGCACACGCATACTGCGAATTTGTTCCAGCACGCGCCGATAGGCCGGCACCACCAAACGCACATCTGCACCAACCCGGTGCAGCGCATGCGGCAAACTGTGGCCAACATCACCCAAGCCGCCCGTTTTAATCAACGGATAGACCTCGCTTACCGCAAACAGCACTTTTTGACCTCGTGGTAAGACGCCAGCGACAGGAGGCATTGCTGCGGGCTCAAGCGACGCATCACGCGAAAACGTTTCGGCTTCAGCATGCGAGAGAACTTGGGTATGCGTATCTCGGTGATGTTTTTTCGTATGCCCTTTGCTTTTTCCTTGCATCAAAATGATTCCATTGCCAATTTCAAAAATACAGCCGCCAAGGGAGGGAGCGTCATTTGCACCGATTGGCCAAAGCCCATCCATGCAACAGGTTCGCTCGTCAAACCACCCCCATTACCGACATTCGAGCCTTCGTACCAAGACGAATCGGTGTTCAGCCGTTCGCGATAATGACCGGCCTGGGGAACGCCGATACGATAGTGTTCACGGGTCACCGGCGTAAAATTCAGTACAATCAACAAGACTTGTCCCTCGCCCATACGCATTAAACTCAACACCGACTGATCACTGTCATGGCAGTCAATCCAGCCAAAACCGGCCGATTCAAAATCATGTTGATGCAATGATGCTTCATCAACATACAGACGGTTCAAATCTGCCAGCAGCCGGTGAATGCCCCGATGCGGCGGAAAATCCATCAACTGCCAATCCAGCTCTCCCGTCGCACGCCATTCGTTCCATTGGCCGAACTCCCCGCCCATAAACAGCAGTTTCTTGCCGGGGTGTGCATACTGCCAAGCATAGAACAAACGCAGATTGGCAAAACGTTGCCAGTAATCTCCCGGCATTTTGTCCAGCAGGCTGCCTTTCATGTGTACCACTTCGTCATGCGACAACGGCAAAACAAAATTTTCCGTATAGGTGTACAACTGGCTAAAGGTGAGCTGGTTATGGTGATACTTGCGATGCACCGGGTTCTGGGCGATGTAGGACAAATTGTCATTCATCCACCCCATGTTCCACTTCATGGAAAAACCCAGACCGCCCAATTCCACCGGACGCGACACCATCGGCCACGCCGTTGACTCTTCGGCTATGGTTAACACACCCGGCTGTCGAGCATGCACCACCGTGTTGAGTTCGCGCATAAAAGCCAATGCTTCCAGATTTTCCCGGCCACCATACTGATTGGGCGTCCATTCACCCTGATTGCGTGAATAATCCAGATAAATCATCGATGCCACGGCATCTACCCGCAAACCGTCAAAATGAAATTCTTCCAACCAATACAGGGCATTGGCAATCAGAAAATTACGCACTTCGTGCCGACCATAATCAAAAATCAGGGTTCCCCAGTCGCGATGCTCACCGCGCTGCGGATCAGCATGCTCATACAACGGCTCACCGGTAAAACGAGCCAGCGCAAAATCATCGCGCGGGAAATGCGCCGGCACCCAATCCAGAATCACCCCTAAACCGGCCTCATGACAATTATCGATAAACCGCCGCAAATCATCGGGCGAGCCATGACGTGCCGTTGGTGAAAAATAGCCGGTCACCTGATAACCCCATGACTCATCGAGAGGATGTTCCGCAATCGGCAACAACTCGATATGGGTGTAGCCCAGTTCTTTAACGTAAGGTATCAGCCGGTAGGCCAATGCATCCCAATCCAGAAACCCGCCACCCTCGGGCCGTTGCCAGGATCCGGCATGCACTTCATAAATACTGATCGGTTGATGCTGCCAATCAAACCCCGCACGCTGCGCCAGCCAAGCTGCATCACGCCACACGTGCGAAACCGGCCATGGCACGCAGGAAGCGGTTTCCGGGCGCAAGAAGGTTTGTCTGGCCATCGGGTCTGCCTTGATCACCAACTGTCCTTGGGCGCCGATAATCTCAAACTTGTAGGCTTGTCCATCTGCCAAACCGGGAACAAACAGCTCCCAAACCCCACTGCCGCCTCGCACCCGCATCGGGTGCGCCAAACCGTTCCAGCGATTGAAATCACCCACCACGCTAACCCTGCGAACGCCGGGCGCCCAAACCGCAAACTGCACACCCATGACATCATCGATGGCCTTGATGTGAGCACCTAACACATGCCATAAATGAAAGTGTCGGCCTTGTGCAAACAGATAAATATCCAGATCACCCAATTGTGGTGCAAACGAGTACGGCGTTATCGTTTCATGCCACTCGCCACTGTGCTTGTCGCGCCAGCGCAACAAAGGGTGCATCGGCTCACGCACTGCACGCTTGATCTCGAAGAGATCCGAGTCCTCCCGGCGTTGCAATGCTGCACCATCCGACCAAAAAACCTCCGCGGCTTGCGGCATCCATGCGCGAAAAACCTGCCCGTCATTCAGCAATCCATGCCAACCCAGCAACGCAAACGGATCGTGGTGCCGCCCCTGTTTCAATCGTTCCAA